>NZ_BAAILP010000136.1:3879-31758 GCF_054589055.1 Novosphingobium sp. 11B
GATTGTCTTCCCCGCCATCGACCTCAAGCAAGGGCAGGTCGTACGCCTTGCCGAAGGCGACATGGACCGCGCCACCGTCTACGGCGACAACCCCGCCGCGCAGGCGATGCTGTTCGCCGAGGCCGGATCGCAGTTCCTCCACGTCGTCGACCTCGACGGCTCCTTCGCGGGCCGGGCCGAGAACCGCGAGGCAGTGGAAGCCATCCTCGAAGTGTTCCCCGGCCACGTCCAGCTCGGCGGCGGCATCCGCACGCCCGAGGCGGTCGCGGGCTGGTTCGACTTGGGCGTTTCGCGCGTGGTCATGGGCACCGCTGCACTCAAGGACCCGCAGTTCGTCAAGGACATGGCGAAGGAGTTCCCCGGCGGCATCGTCGTCGCGGTGGACGCGCGCGACGGCATGGTCGCGACCGAGGGCTGGGCCGAAGTCTCCGACGTCTCGATCGTCGACATGGCGCGCCGGTTCGAGGACGCGGGCGTTGCCAGCCTGCTGTTCACCGACATCGGCCGTGACGGTCTGCTCAAGGGCGTCAACATCGACGCCACCGTCGATCTCGCCCGGCGCACCGACCTGCCGGTGATCGCATCGGGCGGCGTCAAGGGCCTCGACGACATTCGCCTGCTGGCGCTCCACGCCAAGGACGGGATCGAGGGCGTCATTACCGGCCGCGCGCTTTACGACGGCCGCCTCGACCTCGCCGCCGCGATCCAGTTCGCGGAGCGCGAGGGGTGAACGAAAATCGCCTCATGGCGGTGCTGGCGCTGGTGATCTTCGTGCCGGCCGCGATCTTCGCGTTTCGCGACTGGCGCGAGGGCAAGGCGCGGTTGATGCTGTTCAGCCGCGCGCGTAATCCGATTTTGACGACAAAAGCCGCCGATCCGCGCAAGTTTGCGCTCTACACGGCGTTCAATGTCGCTTTGTGTGGAATTGTGGCGATCTTTGCCGTGCTGCTGTTCTTCAAGCCGGAGTAAGCCGAATGACCGTGCGAATCCGCGTAATTCCGTGCCTCGACGTCCGTGACGGACGGGTGGTCAAGGGCGTCAACTTCGTCGACCTCAAGGACGCCGGAGACCCCGTCGAACAGGCCCGCGCCTACGACGCGGCGGGCGCTGACGAGCTGTGTTTCCTCGATATTTCCGCCAGCCACGAAGGCCGCGGCACCCTGCTCGACGTGGTCCAGCGCACCGCCGAAGTCTGCTTCATGCCCCTCACCGTCGGCGGCGGCGTCCGCACGGCGGAGGACGCCCGCGCGCTGCTGCTGGCGGGCGCGGACAAGGTTGCAGTGAACTCCGCGGCCGTCTCGCGCCCTGAAGTGGTGGCCGATATCGCCGAGAAGTTCGGCTCGCAGTGCATCGTCGCCTCGGTCGATGCGCGGCAGGTTTCGCCCGGAAAGTGGGAGATCTTCACCCACGGCGGACGTAAGGCGACCGGCATCGACGCGCTGGAACATGCGATCAAGCTGGCCGACTACGGCGCGGGCGAACTGCTCGTCACCTCGATGGATGGCGACGGCACCCAGAACGGCTACGACCTCGCCCTGACCCGCATGATTGCGGAGGCCGTGTCGGTCCCGGTGGTGGCGAGTGGCGGCGTCGGCAATCTCGATCACCTCGTGGCCGGTGTGACCGAGGGCAAGGCGAGCGCGGTGCTAGCCGCCTCGATCTTCCACTTCGGCAAGCACACCATCGCCGAGGCGCACTCGGCGCTGCGAGCGGCAGGGATCCCTGCGCGCGGGTGAAGGCACGCCAAGGTTAACGGCTCATTGTTAGCCGAATGCGACTAACGGAGTGAACCACATCGGGACAACCCCGGATCGGCGCTTGCTGCAGCGCACCCGGTGGTCGATGGCAAAATCTAGGCCATCGGATCAACAGGAGGATTCGCGGTGCCCGTGTTGAAATTCATTCCGGCGTTCGTCGCGACTTTCGTTGCGCCGGTTCCCGCCTATGCCGCAGGGGGCATCCCGCTTCCCGAACCCAGCAGCATGCTGCTTCTTGGCCTTGGCGTCGTCGGCGTCGCCGTGGGCCGCAAGCTGTCGTCCAAGCGCGGCGAGGACTGACGCGCTCTTGACCGCGCGGCCCCTGCACCGCATGGGCAGGGCATGAGCAGCCTCGACACTCTCGCACGCCTCGAAGCCACGATTGCCGAGCGCCGCGCGGCCGATCCCGATTCCAGCTATGTCGCCAAGCTCAACGCCAAGGGCCTGCGCAAGATCGCGCAGAAGCTGGGCGAGGAGGCGACCGAAACCGTGATCGCGGCGCTGACGGAGGATCACAAGGCGCTGGTCGGAGAGGCGGCGGACCTCATCTTCCACCTCATGGTCCTGCTCGGCGCCAAGGATGTGCCGCTAGCCGACGTGCTCGCCGAACTGGACCGCCGCGAAGGTGTCTCGGGAATTGCCGAGAAAGCTGCGCGCCCGAAGGACTGAACCGGAGAACCCGATGCCCATCGATCCGAAGCTGCCTTACGACGACAACAACGTTTTCGCGAAGATCCTGCGCGGCGAACTGCCGTGCTCGAAGGTCTATGAGGACGACCACGCACTCGCCTTCAATGACATCCGCCCGCAGACGCCGGTCCATGTGCTGGTGATCCCCAAGGGCGCTTACGTCTCGTGGGATGATTTCACCGCCAAGGCTGACGATGCGCAGATCGCCGGGTTCATGCGCGCGGTGGGCAATGTTACGCGCCAACTGGAACTCGATGGGCCGGGCTATCGCCTCATGGTGAACATGGGGACGAACGGCCATCAGGAAGTGCCGCATCTGCATGTGCACATCTTCGGTGGGCGCCAGTTCTTCCAGATGATCGGGGAATAGGGCCTTTTGCCCAACCCGTCCGGCTAATTCGCTGCGCTCATAAGCCTCCCGGCCCTCCCGCGAGCGGGAGGGCGTAGCGCTGGTCTCTCATTCCCCTCCCGTGTGCGGGAGGGGGCAGGGGTGGGCACTTCCACCGCTGTCCACCGAAAATTTACCCCGCAATACAGCCTCCACGGCCGGTTCCTGCGCTCCCGGGGTTGAAGTCGCCCTGCTCCCCGTTACACAACCGCCCGGAATGACGGACGCACCATCCTCCCCCCTCATGCCTCAATCGGGCGTGATCGACGGCAAAGTCCACCGCTACCCCTTGCGCGTGTTCTACGAGGACACCGACGCGGGCGGAGTGGTCTATCACGCCAACTACCTGCGCTGGTTCGAGCGTGCCCGCTCCGACCTGCTCGACGTGCTCGGCATCGACCAGCGCGCCTCGCTGGAGGCGGGCACCGGACTCTACACCGTGGCCGAGGCGAACTTGCGCTACCTCTCGCCCGCGCGGCTGGGCGATACCGTCATCATCGAGACCTGGGCCGAAAGCACCGGCCGCGTCGCCAGTGTGCTGCGACAGGTCGCATTGCGGGGTGATGTCAGGCTATGCGAGGCGGCCGTAAAGGTCGCGTTCATCAGCCCTGAAGGACGACCGCGCCGACAGCCCGAGGCCTGGCAACAGGCTTTCGCCACACTTGAACCCATCGCCGCTCCGGCCCCGGAAGGACCAGAATGACGCTCGACCTGCTTGCCTCGACCATCAGCTTCGCCGGTGACGACAACCATCTCAACCCGGTGAAACTGTTCCTCGATGCCGACATCGTGGTGCAGGCGATCATGGCCGGGCTGGTCCTCGCCAGCGTGTGGGTATGGATGATCATCGTCACCTTCATCGTGCGCATGGGGGCGATCAGCCGCCGCTGCGACGAGTACGAGGAAGGCTTCTGGGAGGCCCAGAACTTCGACACCTACCAGAAGGAGCGCAAGCGCGGCGACGTGCCGATGGGCAAGGTCGCAGGCGCGGGCCTTGGCGAATTCAAGCGCAACGTCGGCCCCGGCATCGATGCCGAGGGTGCCCGCCAGCGCATCGCCACGATCCTCAATTCCTCGGTGGGCGAGGAGGCGGACAAGCTCTCCGACCGCCTGAACTTCCTGGCGACCGTCGGTTCGGTGGCGCCCTTCGTCGGCCTGTTCGGCACGGTGTGGGGCATCATGAAGAGCTTCTTCGATATCGGCCAGCAGCAGAATTCCTCGCTCGCGGTCGTCGCCCCCGGCATCTCGGAGGCGCTGTTCGCCACCGCCATCGGCCTGTTTGCGGCGATCCCGGCGGTCATCGCCTACAACCGTTTCTCGCATAAGGTGAACGGCTTCGAGGCCCGCCTGCAGCGCTTCGCCGATCACCTCCACGCCGCCCTTACGCGCCAACTGGAGCAGCGCTGATGGCGATGGGGATGTCCGGAGGCGGCGGACGTCGGCGTCGCGGACGCGGCGGTCGCGGCCCCATGGCCGAGATCAACGTCACGCCGCTCGTCGATGTAATGCTGGTGCTGCTGATCATCTTCATGGTCACCGCGCCGCTGCTGAAGGCGGCGGTGCCGATCGAACTGCCCGAAAGCCGCGCCAAGGCGATGAGCGAGGAGCAGGGCCAGATCACCATCACCCTGCGCCGCGACGGCGCGGTATTCTACGAGCAGGACGAACTCGCGTCCGGCGAACTGCCCGAGCGTCTGGCCTCCACGCCCGCCGGTCCCGACGGCAAGCCGCCGCTGGTGACGCTGCGCGCCGATAAGGCGCTCGACTATGGCCGGGTGATGGAAGTCATGGGCGAACTCAACCGCGCAGGCTTCACCTCGATCTCGCTGGTTACCGATGTCAGCGGCGGTTAAGGCGCGCCGGGTAGGGTCGGTCTGATGGCGGTACTGGGTGTGCGCAAGGATGAGAGGATCGGCCTCGTCGTCGCCGTGCTGTTGCACGGCGCGGTGCTGGCTGCGATCCTGTACAGCCCGCGCTCGAACAACGTGGTCAAGCCGCCCGAGCGTATCGAGGTGACGATCAGCGACGAGGTCGCGGCGACCTCGACTGCCCCGAATCCCGGCGAGGCGTCTCCGGACAAGAGCCCGGAACTGGGCCAGCCCGCGCCGGCGGCAGCGCCGCCCCCGCCCGAACCTGCGGCTGCGCCGGAGCCCGAACCGGCTCCCGCTCCGGAGCCCGCCCCGCGCGTGGTGGAAAAGCCCAAGCCTGAGCCGAAACCCGAGCCGAAACCGGTTCCGAAGCCGGTTCCGAAACCCAAGCCGGTGGAGAAGCCCAAGCCCGCGCCCCCCAAGCCGACTCCGCCCAAAGCGAAGCCGACGCCGCCCAAGCCTGCGGCAAAGCCCGCGCCCAAGGCGCCGCCGCGCAAGTCCAGCGCGATCGACGACATCGTTCGCAAGCCTTCGCCCCAACCCGCTGCGAAGCCTGCGACGAGGCCCGCAGCAAAGCCCGCAACCGCAGGCCAGTCTTCGGGATCGAGCAATTCGGCGACGCCGCCGAAGAAGGCGGGCACCAGTGCTTTCGACGATGCATTCAAGCCGGGCACGCCGGGCGCCACTTCCAGCGCGCCCAAGCCGACCGGCACGCCTGCCTCCGAGATCGGCCCTTCGGCCCGGTCGGCGCTGGGCGCGGCGATCAACCGGCAACTCAAGCCGCACTGGCAGGCGCCGCAGGGCGCCGACGTCGAACTGCTGACCACCAAGGTGCGTTTCCGCCTCAACCGCGACGGCAGCCTTGCCGGCGCGCCCGAGGTGATCGGCACCAGCGGCGTCAACGCCTCCAACCGCGCGCAGGTGGAACGCCATCAGGAACAGGCCGTGCGTGCGGTAAGGCTTGCGGCGCCATTCAACTTGCCCGACGATCTCTACGAGGGCTGGAAGGTCGTCACGACCACGTTTGACAGAAGGCTATCGCAATGAAGATAACCCGTGTTCTCGCCTTGGGATTGATGCTTACGACGAGTGTGGCGGTATCGGGTACGGCCTTCGCGCAAGGCGCCCCGGCACCCGTGGTGAACGCGCCGCCCCCGCAGGACGGTGGCCTCGAGGTTACGGTGTCCGACGACAGTGCGTGGAACGACCTCGGCATCGCCATCACCACCTTCGCCACCGATCAGGACGTGCCGACCCGCACCAATGCGGGCACCACCGGCCAGCTCGGCCGTGCGCTGGCGCAAGTCGTCGCGGGCGATCTCAAGAACAACGGCCTGTTCAAGCCCTCCGGCCCCGACGGCCTGCCGCAGCCTGCCTATGGTCAGGTGCAGGCGCCGGACTACACGCCATGGGCCGCGCGCAGCGCCGACATGCTGGTGCAGGGCTTCGTGCGCGCAGGCGCCGACGGCAACCTCACCATCGGCTGCTATCTCTACGACGTGCAGCTCAAGCAGCAGTTGGTGAAGGGCGGCTGGCAGGTTCCCCCGTCCGACTGGCGCCGCGCCGCGCACAAGTGCGCCGACATGGTCTATTCGCGCCTCTCCGGCGAAAGCCCGTTCTTCGATTCCAAGATCGCCTACATCGCCGAGACCGGTCCCAAGGACCATCGCATGAAGCGCCTTGCGATCATGGATTCGGACGGGGCCAACCACCGCTTCCTGACCAGCGGCCAGTCGATGGCGCTCACCCCGCGCTATTCGCCAGACTACAGCAAGATCATGTACCTGTCCTACCTCAACGGACAGCCGAGCATCTATTCCTATGACCTCGCCACCGATCGCCAGACGCTGATCGCCCGCACCGGTGCGCCAACGCTGGCGCCGCGCTGGTCGCCGGACGGCAAGTGGGTGCTCTATTCGATGGCCAAGGGCGGCACGACCGACATCTACCGCATCTCCTCGGCGGGCGGCGGCACCCCGCAGCGCCTGACCAACGGCCCGGGCATCAACATCGGCGGCAGCTATTCGCCCGACGGCTCGCAGATCGTGTTCGAGAGCGACCGCTCGGGCAGTCAGCAGGTCTACGTGATGAACGCGGACGGCTCCAACCAGCGCCGCATCAGCTTCTTCGGCGGCCGCGCGGCAACCCCGGAATGGAGCCCGCGCGGCGACCAGATCGCCTTCACGCACATCGCGGGCAACTTGCGCGTCGCCGTGATGAACCCGAACGGCGGCGGCATGCGCCACCTCACCGATTCGTGGCAGGACGAGGCGCCGACGTGGTCGCCTAACGGCCGCATCGTGCAGTTCTTCCGCACGACCAAGAGCACCGGCCTCGCCTCGATCTGGCAGGTCGACCTCACCGGCCGCAACGAGCGCAAGCTGCCGACCCCGGTGGGCGCCTCGGATCCGGCCTGGGGTCCGATCCGCCCCTGATTTGCGGGCGAATGCAGCAAGTTGGCGCCCCCGGCGAAATCCGGGGCCGTTTTCTCGCGTTCAGGTTGCCCGACGTTCATCTTGACTGTGTAGAGAATTGAACGGAACCATCACACCATGCCGCCCATTCAACAGGCCAGTCGTATCATGGCGGCGACATAGGAGATTGCCGATGCCTTCTTCCCTCTCATCCATGCGCATCACCCGCGTCGGCGCGACGGCGCTGGTCGTGGCCGGCGCTCTTGCCATCTCGGCTTGCGGCAAGAAGGCTCCGGCCCAGCTTCCGCCCGATCCCGGCCCGGCGACCAGCACCGACACCGGCCAGTCGAGCGGCGGCTACGGCATGGCCCAGCCCGGCAGCCAGGCGGACTTCGTCGCCAAGATGATGGGCGCCGACACGATCTACTTCGCCCTCGACGAATCGACCGTCGATGCGCAGGATCAGGCGTCTCTCGCCAAGCAGGCGCAGTGGTTGCAGCAGTACCCCAACAAGCGCGCCACGATCGAGGGCCACTGTGACGAGCGCGGCACCCGCGAATACAATATCGCGCTGGGTGAACGCCGCGCCAATGCCGCCAAGAACTACCTGGCGAGCCTGGGCATCGATCCCTCGCGCATCACCACCGTCAGCTACGGCAAGGAGCGCCCGATCGCGCTCGGTTCGGACGAGGCTTCCTGGGCGCAGAACCGCCGCGCGGTGACCGTCACCATCGATTGATGCCGTTTCCAGCGCGCGGGCGTGCCCAGCGCGCTGGATTGATATTTTTGCGTCAGACGGGGGTTGCGTCCCCGTCGAGTCGCAGCGTATCGCCGATCTGATGAGCCGCGCACGCCGATCCGCAGACTGGGGTTTTCCGCGCTGGCGCGGCTATGGCAGCGCGCGCGAGGCCGTGGAAGTACGCCTGTGCGATCGCCACGGCTGCAACGACCGCGGCGAGTGCCCCGCTCCCAAGAGCCCCAACAGCCCCGATCGCTGGATGTTCTGCCAGAAGCACGCGGCGGAATACAACTCGGGCTGGGACTACTTCGCCGGGCTGGACGCCGAGGAAGCCGCCGCGCGTGAAGCGAGCGAGCAGGCCGAGACCTCCGGCTACAAGGAAGCGCAGCACTACGGTTGGGGCGGCTCGGGCGACGGCTCGCGCAGCCGGGATGAACTGCGGGCGCTGGAAGCGCTGGGCCTCGATCCCGACGCGGACTTCGATGCGGTGCGCAAGGCGTGGCGCACCAGGGCCAAGGAAGTCCACCCGGACGTGAAGCCCAATGATGCCGAGGCGGCGAAGGCGTTCCAGACGTACCAACTTGCCTACGAAGTCCTGCGCGCGGCGGAAGAACGCCGCGAGTGGAAGGGCTGAGGGCGGGTTTCTCCGGGGGCTTGCGGAAGCTCAGCCGTGACCCTTCGACAAGCTCAGGGTGAGCGGATGTTGTGCAAGTCTTCCAATACCGCTCAGGCTGAGCTTGTCGAAGCCCCTTCGGCACACCCCGGCGTCTATTTTCACCCTTCGTCACCCTTAAACAAGTTCAGGGTGACGATGCTTGTCGAGCCGGCTTTGTGGTGGGGGCAGTATCCACCGCCCCCCAAACGACAAAGGGCGCGGCCATCGGCCACGCCCCTCGTTTGCGTCAGACCTGACGGCCATTGTCGGCTCTGGCGCTTACTTCGGCGACAGCACCATCAGCATCTGGCGGCCTTCCATGCGCGGATAGGCTTCGATCTTGGCGATCTCTTCCACATCCTGCTGCACGCGGCGCAAGAGGTCCATGCCAAGCTGCTGGTGCGAAAGCTCGCGACCACGGAAGCGTAGCGTCACCTTGACCTTGTCGCCGTCCTCGATGAAGCGCACGACATTGCGCATCTTCGTGTCGTAGTCATGGTCGTCGATGTTCGGACGCATCTTGATCTCTTTGATCTCCTGCGTCTTCTGCGTCTTTCGAGCGGCGTTTGCCTTCTTCTGCGCCTCGTAACGGTACTTGCCCACGTCGAGGAACTTGCACACCGGCGGATCGGCGTTCGGGGAGACCTCAACGAGGTCGAGACCGACCTCAGCTGCCTGCTCGATCGCCTGGCGCGTGTACATGACGCCCAGGTTCTCGCCCTCATGGTCGATGACGCGGACCTTGTCCGACTGGATCATGTTATTGTAGCGCGGTCCACTCTTGACCGGTGGCGTCATCATGCGCCGGGGTGGGGGTGCTATATGCGTTCTCCTGAGTCGTTACAGTCGACGTGGCTGGATTCGGCGGTCATTAATGCGATTCGTCCTCGCGCGCAAAGCGCGATTTCACGAGATTGCAGATGGAACGCCCCGACCGGAAAACCGGCCTTGCGCGCCATATAGGTATTCAGGCCGCTTTGCGCCAGAGCGGATAGCGTATCAACTGCCCGCGAGCAGGCACCAGCGCCTCGATCGCATCGGCCGGCTGAAGCGCGGACAGGATTGCCGGATCGGCCGCATTCATGCCGCCGGTCAGCGCTCCGAAGGCCGGCAGGATCAGCCGTTTCTCGCTGCGCACCGCACAAGGGCGCGCAATCCGCCGCCCGCGCGCCTCGATCATCAGGCGCGGATGGAAGTGGCCCGAGACTTCCGCTTCGCATGTGCCCGGCAAAGCCTGGTGGCGCAGGGCAAGGCCTGCCAGCATCAGTTCCTCGACTCGGGTGCCACCTGCCTCGGCGCCCAGATGCGGGTCGTGATTGCCGGTGATCCATACCCAGTCGAGCGCGCGGGTCAGCGCGGCGAGCATCCCGGCGGCGTGCGGCTCCAGCCGGTCCGGTCCGGCGCTGTCGTGGAAATTGTCTCCCAGTGCGAAGACCCGCCGCGCGCCCGTGGTCCGCACTGCCGAGGCAAGCCGTTCCAGCGTCTCGCGGCTGTCGTAGGGGGGCAGCATCTGGCCGGTGCGGGCGAAGAAGCTGGCCTTCTCCAGATGGAGGTCGGCGACCAGCAGCCCCTGTTCGCGCGGCCAGTAAAGCGCGCAGGCACCCCGCATGGCGCCGTCCACCAGAACCATCTCCTGACCGCAGAACGAAAAGGGAACCATGGCTTTTCCTTGCCGCAGCTTGTCCGATTTGGCAAGCGCCGTGCGAAGCGAAGGGTGCCACGTTGCGGCAACCTGCCATGAGGACACGGATGACGGACTGGACCCCCTACACGACGCGCGCCAGCGACTGGTTCCGCACCCTGCGCGATCGCATCTGCGCCGAATTCGAGGCGATCGAGCGCGAGGCGGGCTCCGATGCGGTGTTCGGCTACACGCCCTGGCAGCGCGCCGCCGTGGAGGGTGCCGAAGACAAGCAGGGCGGCGAAACCGGCGGTGGCACACGCGGGCTCATGAAAGGGCGTGTGTTCGAGAAGGTCGGCGTCAACATCTCGACCGTCTCGGGCGGATTGGCCAAGGACTTCGCCGCGACCATCAACGGGGCCTCGGCCGAGAACAACGGATTCACCGCCACCGGCATCAGCCTCGTCGCGCACATGGCGAACCCGCATGTCCCGGCGGTCCACATGAACACGCGCTTCCTAACGACGACCAGGGCTTGGTTCGGCGGCGGCGCCGATCTCAACCCGCCATTGCCCTATGAGGAGGACACTGCCGAGTTCCATGCGGAATTCAAGGCAGCCTGCGATGCCCACGGCGCCGATTACTACGACCGCTTCAGGGCCTGGGCGGACGAGTATTTCTACATCCCCCACCGCAAGGTCCATCGCGGCGTCGGCGGCATCTTCTACGACCACCTCGAATGCGGCGACGAGGCCGCGTGGGAGGCGAACTTCGCCTTCACGCAGGCCGTGGGCGAGGCGTTCCTTGCGGTATTCCCCCGGCTGGTACGCCGCCGCATGGGCATGGATTTCACCCCCGCCGACAAGGCGCAGCAGCTGGAATGGCGCGGGCGCTATGCCGAATTCAACCTCGTCTATGACCGGGGCACGCTGTTCGGCCTGAAGACCGGCGGCAATATCGACGCGATCCTGATGAGCCTGCCGCCCGAAGCGACCTGGAGCTGAGGGGCGGGTTGACACGAAACGCGGGGTGAAACTCGCCGGCAGGGAGCCATGTCCGGCGAGTTAAAAATTCCGATAATAATTTGAAAATAAACGATATTATTCGTAATTCCTGCGTCATATCGCGAGCGATCGGTGTGAACTTTGGCGGCATCCCTCCTCGGACCGTCAGCCTAGGAGGTTGAAGGAAGCGACTGGTCGGCATGGCGCAAGTACATCACATCGCGCGAAAGTAGGAAAACGGTGGTCGCCATCCGGCCGGATCAAGATGACGCGCGCGGCGTTGTAGAGGCCATGCCAACGCCTCCCGCCGCTTCTCTGGACCGCCGCTCGCTTGCCCTGGCGGCGCTTTCGACCGTGGTGGAGTGGTACGACTTCACCCTCTACCTCTACCTCGCGACAGTGCTGTCACGGGTGTTCTTCCTGGGCGAGGACGCGGTGCTGACGGCGCTGCTTGGCTTCGCCATGGCCTATCTGATGCGGCCGGTCGGCGCGATCGTCTTCGGTCATTTCGGAGACCGGCGCGGGCGGCGCGCGACCCTGCTCGCCTCGATGGCGCTGATGACGGCAGCGATGCTGCTTACGGCCATGTTGCCGACCGCGGCGCAGATCGGGCCGATGGCGGGCCTCCTGCTGCTGACGCTGCGCTGCGTGATGGGCTTCGCCGTGGGCGGAGAGTACACCGGCGTCGTCGCCTACCTCCTCGAAGGCGCACCACGGCATCGGCGCGGTCTCGTGACTTCGCTGGCCGCCGCGACGAGCGAGATCGGCGGCTTGCTGGCAGCGGGCATCTCCGCGCTGGTTGTGAGCCTGTTGCCCACGCCCGCACTCGACGGCTGGGGTTGGCGCATCCCCTTCTTCTTCGGCGCGGCGCTGGCCGGGGTGATTCTGCTGGCCCGTGCCGCCATGGCGGAATCGCCCGAGTTCGAGGCCCATCGCGAGGCCGGCACGCTGGCTGCGCGTCCGCTGGCCCATGCCCTGTCGTGGCACCGTGCGGGCATCCTGCGCGGTTTCGCGATTTCGGCGCTGGGATCGATCACGTACTATGTGGGCATTACCTATGTGCCGGTCTACCTGACCTCCGTTGGAAGTCTGGGCGAGGCGGAAGCGCTGCAACTGGCGACGATCGCGGCGCTGGCGGTGATCGTGGTGACGCCTTTCGTGGGGCTGGCATCGGACCGTTTCGGGCGGCGGCCGGTACTGGTGGTGCTGGCGGTGCTGTCGGCGGCGCTGCCCTACACGCTGTTTCAGTGGCTGGCGGGCGTTTCTGTGGCAGGAGCGCTGGGCGGCGGTGTCTTGCTTGCGGCATTGGCCGGGGGTGTCAGCGCGGTGGGCGCCGTCGCCACGGCCGAGCAAGTGCCCGCGCAAGGGCGCCTCAGCGGTCTCGCATTAGGAGCGACCACGGCCACCGCACTGTTCGGCGGCCTCACACCATGGCTGGCACAAGTTTTGACTGCCCGCGCCGCGTCACCGAGCGCACCGGGCGTGATGATCGCGGTGGTGGCGCTATGCGTGCTGCCGGTGCTGCTGAAACTGCCGGAAACGCGGCCGGAGTAGGGTCAGCGGCCAGCGAGCTGCGTTTGGTTCACGCCGCCGGTCGATGAACAGTCAGTTCCAGTCCGAGCGCCTTCAGAACGGCAGTGAGCGTTTCCAGTGTCGGATTGCCGCTTTCCGAGAGCGCGTTGTAAAGCGCCTGCCGCCCGAGGCCGGTCTTGCGGGCGATTTCGCTCATGCCTTTCGAGCGGGCCACGTCACCCAATGCGCGAGCGATGTGCCGGGGGTCGTTGCCCTCCATAGCCGCTTCGAGATAGACCAAGATATCTTCTTCGGTTTCGATGTACACAGCAGGATCAAACGGAGTCAATTCCAAAGCCATCGTTTACTTCCCTGGCCAATTGCCTGGCCTTGGCAATATCGCGCGGCTGAGAATCCTTGTCTCCGCCAATCAGCAGGATGACCAGAACGTCGCCTTGCCGCATGTAGTATATTCTATAGCCGGGGCTGAAATGCAGCCGCAATTCCTGCACTCCGCCTCCGACGGGTTTCGCGTCGCCTTCATGTCCATCGCCAAGTCTCCGAAGGCGATCGCCTATTCTCAATTGTGCCCGGCGATCGCGAAGCCGCGAGAGCCACATTTCGAAGTGTTTCGTCTGACGGATCGAGATTTGTCCTTCATACAGGACACTGATGTCATCGTCAAATTCGTCCGTCATCGCAGCCATGCATCATCAAGTATTCTATTCGATGAGGAAGTTAAATTGCTGGAATTGAAGCGGAGGGGTGACTGAAAGGCCCTTGCGTTACTTCCCGAACTTACGTTGCGTCTTGCCGTACCGCATCTTGCGCGTCCCCGGCTTGCCCTCATTGCTACGCCCCACCCTCGGCGCTTTGTGTTCCGCCTCCGGCAAGCCAAGCTCGCTCTGTTCGAGCCGCCTGATCTCGTCGCGCAGCCTGCCGGCTTCCTCGAACTCAAGGTCTGCTGCTGCCGCGCGCATACGCTTTTCGAGGTCCTCGATGTAGGCACGCAAGTTGTGGCCGACGAGGTTGTTGGTGCTGTCGTCCTCAAGGTCCACGATGACGCCGTCGCGGCTGGCGGTATCCGCCACGATGTCGGCGATGCGGCGCTTGATCGTCTGCGGGGTGATGCCGTTTTCGAGGTTGAACTGCTCCTGCCGGGCGCGGCGGCGGTCGGTTTCGGCCATCGCGCGTTCCATCGAACCGGTTATCCGGTCGGCATAGAGGATCACCCGCCCGTCCACGTTGCGCGCGGCGCGGCCGATAGTCTGGATCAGCGAGGTTTCGCTGCGCAGGAACCCTTCCTTGTCCGCATCGAGGATGCAGACGAGGCCGCATTCGGGAATGTCGAGCCCCTCGCGCAGCAGGTTGATACCGATCAGCACGTCGTAGACGCCCATGCGCAAGTCCCGGATCAGTTCGATGCGCTCCAGCGTCTCGACGTCGCTATGCATGTAGCGCACGCGCACGCCCTGTTCGTGCATGAACTCGGTCAGGTCCTCGGCCATGCGCTTGGTCAGGGTGGTGACGAGGGTGCGGTAGCCCTTGGCCGCCACTTCCTTGCACTGGGCGATGCAGTCCTGCACCTGATCCTCGACCGGGCGGATTTCCACCGGCGGGTCGATCAGGCCGGTCGGACGGATGACCTGCTCGGCGAAGACGCCGCCGGTCTGGTCCATTTCCCAGTGGCCGGGCGTGGCCGAGACCGCGAAGGTCTGCGGGCGCATCGCGTCCCACTCGTTGAAGCGCAGCGGGCGGTTGTCGATGCAACTGGGCAGGCGGAAGCCGTATTCGGCCAGCGTGATCTTGCGGCGGTGGTCGCCCTTGGACATGGCGCCGATCTGCGGCACCGTCTGGTGGCTTTCGTCGACGAAGAGCAGGGCGTTATCCGGCAGGTACTCGAACAGGGTCGGCGGCGGCTCGCCGGGGATGCGCCCGGTCAGGAAGCGGCTGTAGTTCTCGATGCCGTTGCACGATCCGGTGGCGGCGATCATCTCCAGGTCGAAGTTGGTGCGCTGTTCAAGCCGCTGGGCTTCCAGCAGCTTGCCCTCGGCCTCCAGTTCCTTGAGCCGCTCGGTCAGCTCGAACCGGATCGCCTCGCTCGCCTGCCGCATCGTCGGCCCGGGCGTGACGTAGTGCGAGTTCGCATAGACGCGCACCTTTTCCAGCACCGCGCCCTTCTTGCCGGTGAGGGGATCGAATTCGGCGATCTCCTCGATATCGTCGCCGAAGAAGCTGATGCGCCAGGCCACGTCCTCGAGGTGGCTGGGGAACAGCTCCAGATTGTCCCCGCGCACGCGGAAGTTGCCGCGCGCAAACGCCACGTCGTTGCGCTTGTACTGCAGGGCGACGAGCTTGCGGATGATCTCGGTCTGGTCCTGCGCCTTGCCGGTGACGAGGTCGAAGATCATCGCCGAGTACGTCTCGACCGAACCGATGCCATAGAGGCACGACACCGAGGCGACGATGATGACATCGTCGCGCTCCAGCAGCGCGCGGGTGGCCGAGTGGCGCATCCGGTCGATCGCCTCGTTCACCGAGCTTTCCTTCTCGATGTAGGTGTCCGACCGGGGCACATAGGCTTCGGGCTGGTAGTAGTCGTAATAGGAGACGAAATATTCGACCGCGTTGTCCGGGAAGAAGTCCTTGAACTCGCCGTAGAGCTGCGCCGCCAGGATCTTGTTGGGCGCCAGGATCAGCGCGGGGCGTTGCAGTTCCTCGATCACCTTGGCCATCGTGAAGGTCTTGCCCGAGCCGGTGACGCCCAGCAGCACCTGCGTCTTCTCGCCGTCGGCCGCGCTGGCGACGAGTTCGGCGATGGCGGTCGGCTGGTCGCCCGCCGGGGCATAGTCCGAGACGATCTTGAACGGCTTGCCCGGCATCGATTTCTCGGGCCGCTGCGGTTTGTGGGGGACGAAGTTCTCCGAAGTATCGGGTTCTTCGAGGCCGCGCCGGATGATGATCTCTGCCATGGCGGAACATATGGGGTATATCCGTTCCCGCGGCAACAGGGCGTTGGCGTTGGGGCAGGGCGGTGATAGCCCTCGGTGCATCTCAGGGAGAGGAGAAGGCCATAAAGGGCAGGATCATGATCGCGGCGCTGAGCATGATGACGGGCGCGCTGGTTCTGGGCGGCTGCGGATCGAAGGACGACGGCGAGCAAGCCGGGAGCGGCGGTGCACCGAAGTCGGCGGAGGAGGTGAAGCACGAGGCGGCCAAGCTCGATACTCCGCAGCCGGGCCAGTATCGGCAGACGGTGGAGATCACCCGTCTCGAAGTGCCGGGCATGCCGAAGGAAGCCGCCGAACAGATGAAGTCGATGATGGCGGCGAAGCAGGAAAGCACCATCTGCCTGACCAGGGCGGACGCCGAAAAAGGCTATCGCGACATGTTCAGGGGTGTGGGCAAGGGGAACGAGTGCTCCTATTCGAAGTTCGACGTTGATGGCGGCAGGCTTGATGCCCAGATGGATTGCCAGTCCGCCGGTGATGGCAAATCGACGATGACGCTTAATGGCACGGTCAGGCGCGATGGTTCAGATGTCACGGTCGACATGGATACCACCGGCGGACCTGCGCCCACGGGTTCAATGAAGATGACGATGCACTTGACCACCACTCGCCTCGGCGACTGCAAGACATGATGGGGTAACGCGAAGAGAGCGATGGATCCGCTGAACGAGGAACAGGAACGCTTCGCGGGATCCCTGCGCGCCGCGATCGCGCGGCGCGCCGCCTTCGCGCGCGAGCAGCACCCCGAGGGGGTCGGCAAGCCGCCGCTCGAGCTGCTGTGGGCGGAACTGCGCTCGCTCTATCGGGGCGGCCACAAGGTGCGGTTCACGGGGCAGCGGGTGCAGCCGGCAGTCAGCCCGATGCCGGTCATGCTGCTGCCCGGCTTCGGCGCGCATCCCAAGCGGATGAAGCCGATGGCCGACGCGCTCTCCGCCGCGGGGCACCATGTTCACCAGTGGGGCCTGGGCCTCAACCTCGGGCCGAACGAGCGCAATTTCTCCTACCTCATGCGCCGGGTGGCGATCATCGCGCGAGAGAACTGGCACCCGGTGGCGTTGGTCGGCTGGTCGCTCGGCGGCCTCTTCGCGCGCGAGATCGCCCGGCGCGAGCCGCATCTGGTGGCCAAGGTCATTACCATGGGCACGCCCTTTTCGGGCGATCCGCGGGCCAACAATGCGTGGAAGGCCTATCAGGTGGTGACCGGCCATTCGGTGGACAGCCCGCCGATCGACTGCGATTTCTCGGAGAAGCCCGCCGTACCGACGATCGCCCTATGGAGCCCGCGCGACGGCATCATCCAGCCCCGCGCCGCTGCGGGCTGGCCGCACGAGCGCGATCGTGCGGTGGCGATCCGCTGCAGTCACCTCGACTTTTCGAGTTCGCCCAAGGTAGTGGCCGAAGTCCTGCGGCAACTGGATGTGCGGGAGTAAGGGGCTATCTGCCGTTCATAACCAGACCGTCATCCCGGCGAAGGCCGGGACCGCTCTCGTCCTGTCGCGACCTCTCGGCTAGATTGGGAAAAAGCTGCCGCAACTCTGCCGAGAGTGCACATCATGGTCATAGCGGTCCCAGCCTTCGCTGGGATGACGATGGTGTTTGAATGACGGCAAAGGGGGGGCGGACGTTGCGCTGGCCCACCCCGTCCGGCTAGTTCGCTTCGCTCTCAAGCCTCCCGGCCCTCCCGCAAGCGGGAGGGCAAAGCGGTGCGCTCTCATTCCCCTCCCGCTTACGGGAGGGGGCAGGGGTGGGCAAAGTGCTACGTCAGCTTTGCGGTGCTTGCCGAAGGTCGGCTTTCCTACACAACGCGCACTCCGATATACTGCGCTCATGACCGTCCGTCGCTCAACTCCCACCACAAGGTTACACCTCACTCGCGCAAGGTGACACATCGCACGCAAAATGTGTCACCTTGCGGCTCTAAGGTGACACTTTCCGGCCCTAAGGTGACACCTTTTCTCTCTGGACCGTGTCAACCGTGTAAACCCTGTCACCTTGCGCGGGCTCTCACCCCACCGGAGCACGGCGGCGATAGCTCAGCGCCTCGGCGACATGGATGCGGGTGACCTGACCCGCCCCCGCCAGATCGGCGATCGTCCGGCTGGTGCGCAGGATGCGGGTGTAGCCGCGCGCGGAGAGGCGCATCGTTTCGGCGGCCTGTATCAGCAGGCGGCGTCCGGCCTCGTCCGGGGTGGCGTGGGCTTCCAGCAGGTCGCCGTCGAGTTCGGCATTGGTGCGCGCCTTGGTGCCGTTCAGTCGCTCCGCCTGAATCTCGCGCGCCTGAGCCACCCGGGCGGCGACCTGCACGCTGCCTTCGCTTGGTGGCGGGAGGGCGAGATCGACGGCGCGGACGGGATCTACCTCGACGTGAAGATCGATTCGGTCGAGCAGCGGGCCGGACACCTTGCTCTGGTAATCCGCCCCGCAGCGCGGCGCGCGGCTGCAGGCAAGGGCGGGGTCGCCCATGTAGCCGCACCGGCATGGGTTCATCGCCGCGATCAACTGGACCCGTGCGGGATACGTGAGATGGGCATTGGCGCGGGCGACGGTGACTTCGCCGCATTCCAGCGGCTGGCGCAGCGAATCGAGGGCCTGCCGCTGGAATTCGGGCAGTTCGTCCAGGAACAGGACGCCGAGGTGCGCCATCGAAACTTCACCCGGCCGCACCTTGATCCCGCCACCGGTCAGAGCGGCGATCGAGGCGGAGTGATGCGGCGCGCGAAACGGCCGGGCACGGCTGATCCGTCCGCCTTCCAGCGTGCCCGCGACCGAGGCGACCATGGATACTTCCAGAGCCTCCGCCGGGGTGAGTTCGGGCAGGACGCCGGGCAGGCACGATGCGAGCAGCGACTTGCCCGCGCCCGGTGGCCCGACCATCAACAGGTTGTGCGCGCCCGCAGCCGCGATCTCTAGTGCGCGGCGGGCGGTTTCCTGTCCCTTGACCTGCCGGAGATCGGGGCCGCCTGCCCGCGTTTCGACCTCGCCCAGCGGTGGCGTCTGCAGCACTTGGATGCCGCGCAAGTGGTTGAGCAGGCTGATGAGATTGGGCGCCGCGACCACTGGCACCCCGCTCGCCCAGCGCGCTTCCGAGCCTTGCGGGGCAGGGCAGATCAGACCCTTCTCGTGCTCGCTGGCGTGGATCGCCGCCAGCAATACGCCAGGCGAGGGGATCACCCGGCCATCGAGCGCGAGTTCGCCCACCGCCACGAAATCGCCCAGTTGCTCGGCATCGACCACGCCCATCGCCGCCAGCAGCGCCAGCGCTACCGGCAGGTCGAAGTGGGAGCCTTCCTTGGGCAGGTCGGCGGGGGAGAGGTTGACGATGATCCGCTTGGGCGGCAGCGCCAACCCCATCGCGGTGAGCGCCGCGCTCACCCGCTGGGTGCTTTCGCGCACCGCCTTGTCGGGCAGGCCGACGAGCGTGAAGCCCGGCATTCCCGGCGCGATCTGGCACTGGACCTCGACGGCACGCGCCTCGAGCCCGAGGTACGCGACGGTCGAGACGATGGCGACCAAGGGAAGGGCCTTTCTGCAAGAATTGCGAAGAAGACCTCGTCTAGTAAGGCCCGCTCGCGGCGGCGCCATGTTCAAAAATATACCTTACAGCACTTTAACCGGACCCGTGAGGAAGAGGGTAAGGGTATTCCCGGCATAGACTGGCGATGCGCTCGCTTTCCGCAAGTCTTGCTCTGGTCGCCCTTTTCGCCGTGTCCCCCCTGTCGGCGCAGGTGATCGAATACGAGACTGTCGACGAGGTCACCGATTCCGTCGTTACCGGCGGCGAGCGCACCCTCTTCACTACCGCGATCGAAGCGCCTGCGATGCCGCAAGGTCCGGCCTACGGTCCGTTCCGCGTGCTGGACGAGGGCCGGGCGGCGCTGGTCGATGTCACCGATGCGCGCACGCCTGGGCAGTTCACCGCGATGCTGCGCGACCATCCCGGCATCGCCACGATCGAGATGATCGACTGCCCCGGCACCGAGGACGACCTCGCCAACCTGCAGGTCGGCCAGATGATTCGCCGCAGCGGCATCGTCACCCATGTTCCGGCGGGCGGCTCGGTGCGCTCGGGCGGGGTAGAACTGTTCCTGGCGGGCGCGCGGCGCTACGCCGATCCGGGCTCCGAATTCGCGGTGCATTCCTGGCAGGACGACACCGGGCTCGAGCCCTCGGACTATGCCGCCAATGCGCCCGAGAATCGCCGCTACATCGACTACTACCGCGCCATGGGCATGAATGCGGCCGAGGCGCAGGCGTTCTATGCCATGACCAATTCCGTGCCCTTCGCTTCGGCGCGCTGGCTCGATGCGGGGGAGATGAGTGCATGGGTGCAACTCGACGAGGTGAAAGTGGACGTGAGTCCGCGTTTTCAGTTTCTCCAGCTTGCGGCTGTTGTTGACTCAATCCCGTCGTTCCAGTAACGGCGGCCAACGATTTCCATGGTCGTCCGGTTTGGGCGGCCCTTTTTGTTAGATTTTCGAGGACTGACATGAAGCGCACTTTCCAGCCGAGCAACCTTGTTCGCGCCCGTCGTCACGGCTTCCGTGCCCGCACCGCGACCGTCGGTGGCCGCAAGGTTCTGCGCGCGCGTCGCGCTCGCGGCCGCGCCAAGCTCTCGGCCTAATCCGCCGGGATCGGCAGGGGCGCAAAGCTCCTGCCATAAGCGGCGCCAGCCCACGCTCTCGCCTTGCGCGAGGGCATGGGCTGGCGCCGTTTTGTTTTGGCGCGAATCGCCATGTCCCGACGTTCGAGCTGTCATGAAGCAGGCTGACGCCTACACGGTCCTGAGCCGTCGTTCGGACTTTCTCGCCGCCAATCGCGGCCTGCGAGTCGCGCGTTCCGGTTTCGTGCTGCTGGCCAACCGCAATGACGGGCTGGGACGGCGCGCCGGGATCACGGTGACCAAGAAGATCGGCAATGCCGTCGTGCGCAACCGCATGAAACGGCGTTTCCGCGCCTTGCTACGCGAACTGCTCCCCGAGCATGGCTTGGCTGACACCGACCACGTCCTGATCGGCCGCGAAGGCGGGGTCGAGCGCGACTTCGAAAAGCTGCGCGTCGAACTCGTCGCCGCGCTGGGACGGGCGCGGGACGGCAAGGGGGACGCCCCTCGCCAGCCGAATCGCAGGCGCGGTCCTCGCAAATGACCAAGGTTCTCGCCTTCCTCGTCTCGCTTCCGGGGCTGGCGATCATCGGGGTCGCGCGATTGTGGCAACTCGGTCCTTCGGCGATCATGCCGCCCACCTGCCGCTACTCTCCCTCCTGTTCGCAGTACGCGATTATCGCGGTTCGCAAGCATGGTGCGATCAAGGGTGGATTGCTGGCGCTGTGGCGTCTATTGCGCTGCAATCCTTGGGGTGGGCACGGGCACGATCCCGTGCCGGACTGAACCTTAGATACTGGCGAAGTGATGCCGGCGGCCCCACATGGCCGCCGCCGAGACGAAGATACGGGCAGGAAACAGGCTTTCGTGGAAAACCAGCGTAACATCATCCTTGCGGTCGTACTGACCGCGCTCGTGCTCTTCGGCTGGGAGGCCGGGGTCGGCTATTTCTATCCGCAGGCCAAGACCCCGACGCAGATCGTCGAGTCCGGCGGCGCCAAGAACGCCTCCAGTCCCAC
Source organism: Novosphingobium sp. 11B (assembly GCF_054589055.1). Lineage (NCBI taxonomy): Bacteria > Pseudomonadati > Pseudomonadota > Alphaproteobacteria > Sphingomonadales > Sphingomonadaceae > Novosphingobium > Novosphingobium sp. 11B. The sequence continues at coordinate 25,158 of NZ_BAAILP010000136.1, forward strand.
CAAGCCGACGCGCGAAGGTGGCCTGATGGATGCCGCCGACCGCACGCTGGAAGCTACCGACCTCAAGACCGAGCTGGCTGCTCCGGGCCGCGTGAAGATTTCCGCGCCCGGCCTCTCGGGCTCTATCAACCTGACCGGCGCGATCGTCGACGACCTCGTGATCAATCGCCACCGCGAAACGGTCGAGAAGAATTCCGGCCCGGTCCGCATCTTCTCGCCCGCGGGGACTCCCGCGCAGCAGTTTGCACAGGTCGGCTGGCTGGGTGAGGGCGGCGTCGCCGCGCCGACCGCCTCGACCGTCTGGACCGCGCCCGCGAACGCCACGCTGACCCCGACCACCCCGGTGACCCTGACTTGGGCGAACCCCACCGGCCAGCGCTTCGCGATCACGTACTCGATCGACCAGAACTACATGATCACCGCGCAGCAGACCGTCGAGAACGCGGGCGGCGGCGCGGTTTCGGTCAAGCCCTTCGCGCTCGTCAACCGTACCGAGAAGACTGCAAGCCTCGATACCTGGAACGTCCATTCGGGGCCGATCGGCGCCTTCGACGGTTCGGTGACCTTCGGCACCAACTACAAGGACGTGGCCGAAGCCGGCACCGTCAACGAAGCGGGCCGCACCGACTGGATCGGCTTCACCGACATCTACTGGATGTCGGCCCTCATTCCCGTGGGCGCGAAGGCGGAGAGCACGTTCCGTTCGCTCGGCAACCAGATCTTCCGCGCCGACGTGGTATACGATCAGGCAGTGATCCAGCCGCGCACGCGCCAGAGCGTGACGACCAAGATCTTCGCGGGCGCCAAGGAGCACAAGGTGCTTGACGCCTACGAGGCGCAGGGCATCGCCAACTTCGGCCTCGCGATCGACTGGGGCTGGTTCCGCTGGTTCGAGAAGCCGATCTTCTGGCTGCTCACCAAGCTGTTCAGCCTTGTCGGCAACTTCGGCGTCGCCATCATCCTGCTGACCCTCATCGTGCGCGGCATGATGTTCCCGGTCGCCCAGCGCCAGTTCGCCTCGATGGCGGCGATGCGCGCGATCCAGCCGAAGATGAAGGCGATCCAGGAGCGCTACAAGGACGACAAGCAGAAGCAGCAGCAGGAGATCATGGCCCTCTACAAGCAGGAGAAGGTCAATCCCCTCGCAGGCTGTCTGCCGATGTTCCTGCAGATCCCGGTGTTCTTCGCGCTCTATAAGACGCTGATCCTGGCCATCGAGATGCGCCACCAGCCCTTCGTGCTGTGGATCAAGGACTTGTCCGCGCCCGATCCGCTGCACATCCTGAACCTGTTCGGCCTGCTGCCCTTCGATCCGCCCAGCTTCCTGGCGATCGGCCTGCTCGCCCTGCTGCTCGGCGCGACGATGTACCTGCAGTTCCAGCTCAACCCGGCCCAGATGGACCCGGCGCAGCAGCAGGTGTTCAAGCTGATGCCGTGGTTCATGATGTTCGTGATGGCGCCTTTCGCCTCGGGCCTGCTGGTCTACTGGATCACCTCCAACATCCTGACCATCGCGCAGCAGAAGTTCCTCTACAGCCGCCATCCGCAGCTCAAGGCGCAAGCCGAGAAGGACGCGGCCGACAAGGCACGCGCGGCGGCCCGTACAAAGTGAGTGATGATCGCGTGAATGAAGAAATGGCAGAACTGACGGAGCGCGCGCGCAAGCTGTTCTCGGGACCGGTGACGTTCCTGAAGTCGGCACCGTCGCTGCAGTTCCTGCCCGATCCCGATGCGCCGGAGATCGCCTTTGCGGGCCGGTCGAACGTGGGCAAGTCCTCGCTGCTGAACGCACTGGTCGGCCGCAAGGCGATCGCGCGTACTTCGGTGACGCCGGGTCGCACGCAGGAGCTGAACTTCTTCGACGTGGCCGAGCCGCTCAAGTTCCGTCTCGTCGACATGCCGGGCTACGGCTTCGCCAAGGCGCCGCCCAAGGTTGTCGAGACCTGGCGCCGTCTGGTGCGCGACTACCTGCGCGGGCGCGTGGAGCTCAAGCGCACGCTGGTGCTGATCGATTCGCGCCACGGCGTGAAGCAGGTCGATCTCGACATGATGGAGATGCTGGATCAGGCGGCGGTGGGCTATCGCCTCGTCCTGACCAAGGCGGACAAGATCAAGGCCAGCGAACTGGAAGCGGTCCACGCCGCCACCATCGCCGAGGCGCGCAAGCATCCCGCCGCGTTCCCGGTGGTCCACGTCACCAGTTCCGAAAAGGGCCTTGGGATCGAGGAACTGCGCGCTGCCGTGCTGGGCGATTCGGAACTCTGAACCACTTCCGCGCGCGGCGGGGCTTCGACAAGCTCAGCCTGAGCGAGGTTGGGAAGTCCGGGGTGGGATTGGGGAGTGCCCAATCGTCATCCCGGCGAATGCCGCGATCGCTGGCAAAGCTGCTCGACCTAGATATGTCGCGCAGCGCCGCAGTGGCCCATCGCAAGCTCTCGCCTCAAGAGTACCCAGCGGTCCCGGATCGGGTCCGGGACGACGCAAGCGCCGGCCGCGTAGCGTTGCGGAAATCATCCTTTCATCATTGGAGTCCACAATTGAGACCGCGTCTCTATTTGTGACATTTGCATGACGGCGCGCCGTCCCCTATGGGGCGCAGCTTCACGCGTCGAGGGATGAAAGGAATCTCGCCCATATGCGCCAGATTGCCGTTCTTCCTTACCGCACCGTCGGTCCCGCCGTCGACGCGCCGATCCAGATACTGCTCATCACCTCGCGCAGCACTCGCCGCTGGGTGATTCCCAAGGGCGGGCTGATGAAGGGCCTGCAACCGCACGCGGCCGCCTCGAAGGAAGCGGAAGAGGAAGCAGGCGTGCTGGGCGCGACCTGTCCAGTGCCGCTGGGCTCCTACCGCTACCGCAAGCAGCGCAATTCGGGCGCCTCGGTATGGGCGGACGTCGATGTCTATCCGTTCGCGGTCACCGAAGAGCTTTCCACATGGGACGAGCAGCACCAGCGCGAACGGCGCTGGTTCTCGCTGGAGGAAGCGGCTAGGGCGGTCGACGAAGAGGACCTTCGCGCCCTCATACGTTCCTTCGGCGCGCGAGAATTCCGCGCCGCTGCCAGTCCCGCGCGCTTCCTGGGCGCAGCCGTGGACACGGTGGCAAGCAAGACAGGGGTCAATGCCATGTTCGCCTGGTTCCAGAAGCTGCTGCCCGAGCAGGGCAACTTCTTCGACCTGTTCGAGAAGCAGGCCGCCACGCTGGTGGCCGGCGCCGACGCGCTCGCCCGTCTGGCGCAGGGCGGCCCGGGCCGCGCCCAGCACATCCGCGAGATCGCCGAGCGCGAGCACGACGCCGACGACATAACCCGCGAAGTGCTCCAGACGGTGCGCCGCAGCTTCCTGACGCCGTTCGACCGCTCGGCCATCACCAGCCTCATCAACACGATGGACGATGCCATCGACGAGATGCAGCAGACGGCCAACGCCTGCGATCTCTACGAGGTGAGCGAGTTCGAGCCGGAGATGATCGACATGGCCGCGATCATCGTCGATGCCGCACGCCTGACCGCCGAGGCGATCCCGCTGCTGCGCAAGATTGGCGACAACGGCCACCGCCTCCACGAACTGACCGAGCGCCTCGTGCGCATGGAAGGCCATGCCGATGAAATCCACGCGGCCGGCCTCAAGCGCCTGTTCAAGGCGGACCTGACCAACCCGATGCACTTCTTCGTGCGGCAGGAGATGTTCAAGCGCCTCGAGCGCGTGGTCGATCGTTTCGAGGACCTCGCGAACGAGATCGACGGGCTGGTCATCGACCACTCGTAAAGGCCCGACCATGGACCACAGCCTTGCCCTGCCGCTGCTGATCGGCCTCGTCGCGCTCGCGCTGGCGTTCGACTTCCTCAACGGGCTGCACGATGCCGCCAACGCCATCGCGACGGTGGTGGCGACGCGGCTGCTCTCGCCGGTCTTCGCGGTGCTGTTCGCCGCCGCCGGCAACTTCCTCGCCTACTTCTTCGTCGGCCTCCACGTCGCCGAGACGGTGGGCAAGGGCATCATCAACGTCGATGCCGTCACCCCGGCCGTGGTGTTCGGTGCCTTGGTGGGGGCGATGTTCTGGAACGTGCTGACCTGGATCAAGGGCATTCCTTCCAGTTCCAGCCACGCGCTGATCGGCGGCCTGCTGGGCGCCGGCATTGCGCACGGCGGCTTCGCGGTGGTCGAAAGCTCGGGTACGGTGAAGACCATCGCCGCGATCTTCGTTTCCCCGGTGCTCGGCTTCGTCATCGCGATGGCGCTGATGCTGCTGACCAGCTGGCTGTTCAAGGGCACGTCCCCACGCCAGTCGAACGGCATCTTCAAGAGCCTCCACCTGCTCTCCAGCGCGGCCTACTCGATCAGCCATGGCGGCAACGATGCGCAGAAGACGATGGGCATCATCGCCGTGCTGCTCTACTCGACCGGGCACATGTCCGGGGGCTTCCATGTGCCCCACTGGGTGGTGCTGTCGTGCTACCTGGCGATTTCGCTGGGCACGCTTTCGGGCGGTTGGAAGATCATCAAGACGATGGGCTCCAAGCTGACCAAGCTCAATCACCACTCGGGGTTCTGTGCTTCCACGGCGGGCTCCATCGTGGTGTTCGGGGCATCGGCGCTGGGCATTCCGGTCTCGACCACGCACGCCATCACCGGCTCCATTGTCGGCACCGGCGCGGCGCGGCGGTCGAGTGCTGTGCGCTGGTCGGTGGCGAGCCGGGTCATCGTGGCATGGTTCGTGACCATCCCCGCCAGCGCGGCGGTGGGTGCGCTGTTCTACATGATCACGCGGGCGTTCTGAGGGCGGGCTGATACCCACCCCGTCCGGCTAGGCAGGCAAGCTGCCAAGCCTCCCGGCCCTCCCGCATGCGGGAGGGCTTTGCGCATCTTCTCCCCTCCCGCTTGCGGGAGGGGCTGGGGTGGGCCTTTTCTTCACCTCGACACAGCGCCCCCCAGCCACTAGGCCGCTTGTTCAGCCATCCCGAGGAACGCCGTCCCGTGAAGCTCATCATCGGCAACAAGAACTATTCCAGCTGGTCGCTGCGCGGCTGGCTTGCCTGCAAACAGTCGGGCCTGCATTTCGACGAGATCACCGTCCCCCTGTTCGGCGAGGAATGGGAAGCCTTCAAGAAGTCCTCCGACGACCTTGCCCCCAGCCACGGCAAAGTGCCGATCCTGTGGGATGGCGAGGCGGTGGTGTGGGATTCGCTCGCCATCGTCGATTATCTTGCCGACAAGGTCGGCCGCGATCGCTTCTGGCCCAAGGACGACGCGGCGCGCGCCATGGCGCGATCGATGGTGGCGGAGATGCACTCCGGCTACCTGTCGCTGCGCCGCAATTGCCCGATGAACATCCGCTCGCGCGTCGAACTGCCGGGGCTGGAGGACGAGACCCGCACCGACATCGTGCGCATCCTCACCCTCTGGGCCGAGGCGCGGGCGCGGTTCGGCAAGGGCGGGCCGTTCCTGTTCGGCACCTTCGGCGCGGCGGACGTGTTCTACGCCCCCGTCGTCAGCCGCTTCCTGACGTACGGCATCGGCGTGCCCGGCTTCGCGCAGGCCTACATGCAGGCGGTGTGGGAGCACGAATGGATGCAGGCCTGGATCGCCGCCGCCGAGGCGGAGGACTGGGTCATCGAACAGTACGAGCACCCGGTGGCCTGATGATGCGCAAAGTTCTCCTTCTCCTAGCCGCTCTTGCGACGATCGTATCCAGCCCGGCCTTCGCCTGGGGCGCGATGGGGCACCGAACCGTGGCGGGCATCGCCATGGCCAACGTTCGCCCTGCCACCCGCGTCGCCATCCGCAAGCTGCTCGCCCACGAGCGCGAGATGGACACGCCCAAGTGCTCGATGCGCACGATCGAGGACGCCGCGACCTGGCCCGACTGCATCAAGGGCGAGCGTTGGCGCTGGGCCTACCAGAATTCCTGGCACTACCACGACCAGCCGGTCTGCGGGACTTTCGACCTCAAGCAACTGTGCCGCGACGGCATGTGCGCCACCGCGCAGATCGAGCGCGACGAGAAGCTGCTGGCCAACCACAAGCTGGCGCCGGTGCTGCGGCTCGAAGCGCTGGTCTTCCTCGTCCACTTCGTCGGCGACATTCACCAGCCGCTGCATATCGGCGAGAACGAGGACCAGGGCGGCAACGCGGTGAAGGCCGATTACGGCGACGCGCCGGGCCGCAACCTGCACTCGATCTGGGACACGACGCTGGCCGAGCGCGCGATCACCTCCGCCCGCCCGCCGCTGGTGCGCGTCTACAGCGCGGCCGAAAAGGCGCGGCTGGCGACCGGCACGCTGGAAGACTGGACCCGCGAGAGCTACGAGATCAGCCGCGACGTGCTCTATCCGCTGGCGTTCGGCGGCAAGCTACCCTGTGACGTCAAGGAGCCGCAGAAGATCGTCTGGACCAACGCTGCGATCGAACAGACGATTCCGATCGTCGATGAACGCATCGAGCGGGCGGGGCTGCGTCTGGCGCAGATGCTCGACAAGGCGCTGGCATAATGGCGTCGTCCCGGACCTGATCCGGGACCGCTGGCCGTGAACAGCCCATCTTGCGGCGCCGGCAGCGAGGTTGTGCCTAAAGATAGCCACCGGTCCCGGATCAGGTCCG
>NZ_BAAILP010000137.1:0-33151 GCF_054589055.1 Novosphingobium sp. 11B
TCGGCGACATTAATCAACACTCCCCGCCGCACCCAGAACCGAACTATATTCCCACAACCCGCCTAAAACGTATGGCTCAGGCACTATGCTTCGCTACCTGATCGTACAAAGTCGAGCTTAGAACCCGACCCAAAAGTTGTTGAGCAATACCAGCATGTTGTGATTCGCGCCGTCCTGCGAGAGATGGAGTGAATGATGGCATGGACTGGCATTGCCCGGCAGGCACATAGCCGAAAAGGACTGCGCTATTCCAGCGATATGACCGACCGGGAGTGGGCGTTAGCAGCGCCGTTCATCCCTGTGGCGAAGCGGGGAGGTCGACGCCGGACAACGGACATGCGCGAAGTCCTGAACGCCTTGCTCTACATCGCGGCGAGCGGTTGCGCCTGGCGGCTTCTGCCCAAATGCTTCCCGCCGGTCTCGACGGTCCAGCGCTATTTCTACGGCTGGCGCAACGCTGGCCTGCTCGAGGCGATGAACACGGTGCTGGTCATGAACCTGCGCGAGATCGAAGGACGTGAGGCAAGCCCAAGTGCCGGTGTGGTCGACAGCCAGTCGGTCCACGGCCCTTGCGGCTATGACGCGGGCAGGAAGATCAAGGGCCGCAAGCGGCACATCCTGACCGACACCTGCGGCTTCCTCGTCTTCATTCTCGTGCATACCGCCGATATTCAGGACCGCGATGGCGCGGTCGATGTCCTCAAGGCCGTGCGGCAGCGGCTTCCCCTGGTTGCGCCATGTTTTTGTCGATGGCGGCTATGCGGGCGACAAACTTCGCGATGCCATCGCTGGATCGGGGCAATGCGTGCACATTATAGCTGGCGTCGATATGATCGCGACACCCAGGATCGGCAGATTTGGTCAGGCAGCGCTTGTAACATCCAACTATAATGGTTTCGCTATGGCGCTGGATCTACGGCACGAGCCGTTATCCTATTTCCATCGCCGCGTGATATCCTGAAACACCGCCCAGACCTGGACCGGGATGGGTGGATGCGCCGATGTGGAACAGGCGCTTGACGGGCGTTGCATGGTTTCGCGTTCCCGCGAAGGGGCGGAACAGATGGAACTGGTCGATGGAACAGACGCCCGAATAGGGATCGCCGCCGACGAGGTTGACGTTCGCCGCCTCAAGGTCATGCGGGCCGAGGACACGCATCCCCAGCGTCGCGCGTTCAAGGTTCGGTACATGCGCGGCGATGCGCGCGATGATGCGCTGGGCATAGGCCTGCGCCACGTCGTCGTTCCAGCGGCCATCGGCAGGCACAGCGATCTCTCCGGCGGCATCGCCCCGGATCGTGCGCGGCAGTTCCTGCAACTGGACCCACAGCATCGAAGTGCCCGGCGGGCAGCGCGAGGGATCGGCGTGGGCGGGCTGGCCGACGACGATCGTGGCCTCGGCGGGGAGCAGCCCCCGGTCCGCCTCGTTCACCGCGCGCGAGACGCCGTCCATGCCGGGCGTCAGGTGCAGCAGGCCGACTTTGCCGAGGTCCGGATCGGCCCACTCGGGCGGCTCGGACAAGGCGATGTGGATCTGCATGCAGGCGCGGCCGTAGCGGTAGTCGGCGGCGCGCTCAGCCGTCGCGGGCGGGACGTGCTCGGCCGGGAGCAGGCGCTGGTAGAGCTGCGTGGGCGTGACATTGCAGGCCACCCCGCGCCGGGCAGTGAAGGTGCGGCCATCGGCGAGGCGTACGCCGGTCGCGCGGCCCCGTTCGACGATGACCTGCGCCACGTCCGCATCGGTGAGCAACGCACCGCCGCCGCCTTCGATGATCGCCCGGAAGCCCGCGACGATACGGTCGCTGCCGCCTTCGACGAAGGGCAGGCCCGCCGCTTCCAGCGTGAACATGACTACCCGCGCCATCATCGCCGAGGCGGCGCTTTCCGGGCCGAGGCCGACATGCAGCACCCACGGCGCGATCAGCGCATGGACGAGGTCCGAACCGAACCGCGCCTCCAGCCAGTCGCGCGCGGATTTCAGCGAATCGGCACCGAACGCGCTGACCTGATCGATGCCCTGTTTCAGCAGCGTCCTGCCCAGCAGGCTGGCGGTATCGAACGAGCGCGGCTCATTGCCCAGCAGGCCGAACAGGAGCGGCGCCTGTTCCTCGACGCCCGCCATCGCTCGCGCGTGTGCCGCGCCATCGCCCGGATGGGCCGCATCGAATGCCGCGACGTTCGCCTCGCGCGATCGGCGCAGCAGCAGCGATCTGCCATCGGGCAGCAGCACGCCGGTCGGGATTTCCGCCTGGACCATGCGCACGCCATGCGCTTCCAGCTTCGGCGCCAGCTGCGGGTAGAACGGCGTCGTCACGAACAGCGGGTAGGACATCGAGAACAGGTCGTGCCGGAAACCCGGCACGGTCGCCTCCTCGGTGCGGATGCAGCCGCCCGCCACCGCGGCGCGCTCCAGAACGAGCACGCGGCGGCCCTTCGCCGTCAGTTGTGCCGCGCAGACCAGCGAGTTGATCCCGCTGCCGACGACGATGGCGTCCCAGTTGGTGTTCACGCGGGCACAGCGGTCTTGGCAGCAGGTGTGCGGATGCCTTCCGCCTCCAGCAGCGGCAGCACGGTATCGCGGAAGTAGGGGAACTCTTCGGCGTAGTCGACGAACGAAAGCGTGGTGCCGCCGAACCCGGCGCGGTGCAGGCCGATCAGGCCCTCGGCCACCTGCTCGGGCGTGCCGATGAGCGGGACGCCGCCGTGGCCCATGCCCATGCGATCACGGATCAGCGCCAGCAGGTCATGCGGGAACGACTGCGCATGCGCGAACTGCAGGTTCACGAGGTTGTCGAGCGCCACCGAATCGAGCGCGTCGCCAGTGAAGTGTGCGACGTAGTCCTTCGCCTCCGCCTCGGTCGGACGGCAGACGACATGGCTGAAGGTCAGCACCTCGACGCTGCGGTCCTGCTCGGCGGCGGCCTTGTGCAGCTCGGCGACTTCGGCGGCCGAGCGCGACAGGTCGATCGCCGGGGTGAACAGGAAGTCGGCGTTGCGCACCGCGAAGTCGCGCCCCTGCGCCGATCCGGCGGCGTTGATGATCGGCGGGCGGGCGACGACGGGCTTGGGATCGGAGTGGATCTGTTCCAGCTGGAAGTGCTTGCCCTCCCAGTCGAAGCGCCCTTCGCGCGACCACAGGGCCTGCACCACGTCGAACCATTCCTGCGCATATTCGTAGCGCGTCTCGTGATCGGCGGCGAGCTTCAGGCCGAGCGCGCGGTATTCGGGCTCGTTCCAGCCGGCGACGATGTTGAGCCCTGCGCGCCCGCCGCTGATGCGGTCGATCGTGGCGATCTGCTTGGCGATGACGACGGGGTGGTTCACCGCCGTATGGATCGTGGCGAAGACGGTGATGTTACGAGTCGAAGCGAGCAGGGCCGAGGCCCAGGTCATCGTTTCCAGCACCGAGCCGTGGAAGTCGGTCTCGCCGCCGTAGCCGATCCAGCGGGCGATCGGCAGCATGAAGTCTATGCCTGCTTCGTCGAGCATCTTCGCCAGCCTGAGATTGTTTTCCCAGCTTGCGTTCCAGCGCTCGGGAACCGTGGTGACGGACATGCCGCCCGAACAGTTGGTTGCAAAGGTGCCCAGCTTGAAATGATCCGGACGCACCATCCCTCGATCCTGTGTCATGCTACTCCCCTTCTTCGATTTCTAAATAAAAAATTATGTTAGCTTTTGATGCTTGTCCATCGCAAAAATTACAGTTAGATTTCGACTCAAGGACAAACAGGGAGTCCGAAACATGGGGCGAAGCAAGGCTTCCAGGCCGCCTGCGGGCGTGCCGGGACCGGGTGATCTCGATCAGCGCTGGCATCTCGCTTCGACACCGCACGAAGTGAATGTCACCGAACTCGAATTCGCATTGATGCGAGTTCGGGAGTCGTTCGAACGCTGGCAGGGCGAGTGTTTCGCCGCCGCCAGCGGGCTGTCCGCTTCGGGCAGCGAGAACGCGCTGCTGCACACCATTCGCCTTCACGAACGCGCCAAGCCGCTCAAGGAACTGGCGCGCCTGACCAACCGGGACGACGTTCCCAACATGCAGTACGCGCTGCGCAAGCTGACGAAGCTCGGATTGATCGAGCAGATCGGCAACCGCAGCAACGCGGTCTATCAGGTTACTGACAAGGGCCGCGAAATCTCTGATCTCTATGCGGAATTGCGCCGCCGTCACCTCATCGAATTCACCGAAGTGGTGAAGGATATGGACGAACGGCTGCGCCAGACGACCCAGACGCTCAATCTGCTTTCCGGCATCTACGAACAGGCCGCGCGCGTCACCGCGACGCACCAGCGCTTTACTGACGGCCGATAGACGCCGGTTCATTCACTGACTGACACAGGCCGGAATTCCGGCGGCGCGTAGTCGCGTCCAAATAGTTCATATCTAAAGATTTTAGGCTTGAAGTTGTTTGCAGGAGGCTAGCGGCACCACGTCCCGGGCACACGGGCGGGCGCCTTGGTGAAATCAGTACCAAGGGGAGTAATCGTCATGAGGACATACACCAGTATCGCCGCCCTTGTGGTGGCGACCCTATGCGGCGTCTCGCAACCGGCGCTGGCGCAGGAAGCGCAGGCGGACAGCGGCGGGCTCGGCGGCGAGATCGTCGTCACCGCGCAGAAGCGCGAGCAGAAGCTGCAGGACGTCGGCATCGCCATCACTGCCTATTCGGGCGAGCAGCTGCGCACGCTCAACGTCACCGACAGCCGCGATCTCGCGGCGTTCTCGCCGGGCGTGCATACCGGCGGCAACATCGCCGGGCAGAACACCCAATTCACCATTCGCGGCGTGACGCAGAACGATTTCAACGACATCGTCGAGGCGCCCAATGCGGTCTATCTCGACGAAGGCTACATCGCGATCGCGCAGGGGCAGACCTTCGCGACCTTCGACATCGACCGTGTAGAGGTGCTGAAAGGCCCGCAGGGTACACTGTTCGGCCGCAATGCGACGGGTGGCCTCGTTCACTTCGTCAGCACCAAGCCGAGCCTGACCGAGACCACCGGCTACATCGACGTGAAAGGCGGTATCTACGATTCCGTCGGTTCTCCGATGATGTTCCATGGCGAGGCCGCGCTCAACGTGCCGCTCTCCACCACGCTGGCGGTGCGCGGCGCGGTGATGTGGAACAAGAGCGATGCGCTGCTGCGCAACCGCTATCCTTCAGGCGCGGTGGGCGGATCTCCGGGCGCCGGAGCGGGCGCGAACCTGGGTGACGACGATACGCTGGCGGGCCGCCTGACGGTGCTGTTCGAGCCGACCGACACCGCCCGCTTCACGCTTTCGGGCAATGCCGCGCGCAGCCGCATGTCCACAGCGCCCTACCAGAGCAAGTCCACCATCGGCGTCTTCAATGCCGACGGCGAACTGATCGACGTGCGCAATGCCGCCGCCGACGAGACCCGCGCGACGATCGGCGCGAACGGGCAGGACATGGGCTCCGACACCGACAACAACGGCGTCTTCGGCGACAGCTATGGCCGCCCGGTCGCAGGCGGGGACTTCTTCGGCTACATCGACCCGGACGGGAAGGACTTCGCCACCTCCAGCGACTTCGCCTTCAAGAACCACAACCACGTCAAGACGCAAGGCCTCAACCTGACGGCCGAGTTCGATCTGTCGGATGCGGTCAGCCTGACTTCGGTGTCGGACTACAAGCACTTCGAGAAGCTGCTGTTCGTCGACGTCGATGCCGGGCCGGGCAATCAGGCGGCGAACTATGCGGGAGTGAATGCCAACACCTATTCGCAGGAACTGCGCCTCAACGGGTCGACCGACAGCCTGAACTGGGTGGCGGGCGGCTTCTACCTGCATATCGACAACCACTCGCTCAACGGCCTGAAGTTCCCGGTCGGCAGCGTGGTGCCGGGTGCACCGATGGACCTTGGCGTCGATGCGCGGCTCAAGACCGATTCCTATTCCGCCTTCGGTCAGGTGGAATGGAAGTTCGCGCCCAAGCTGACGATGATCCTGGGCGGCCGCGTGATCCGCGAGCAGAAGGACTACGCCTTCTTCCAGGGCATCTGGAGCACGCCAGATTCGCGCAAGGTCCACACCGGCACGCCCATCGTGATCGGCCCCGACAACGGCGCCCCTTATACCGACAAGCGCGGGCAGACGCTGTGGGCGGGCAAGGCGCAGATCGAGTACCGCCCGGACAGCGACCTGATGCTCTACTTCGGCGTCAATCGCGGCGTGAAGGCGGGCAGCTACAACGCGCAGCTGGCGGGCGGCCTTGCCGTGCCGACAAGCGCGATCCCCTACAAGGGCGAGACGCTGACCAGCTACGAAGGCGGCTTCAAGTACACGTTCCCGGACGGCCGCTCGCGCTTCAACGTCTCGGCCTATTACTACGATTACAAGGACTATCAGGCGTTCCTGTTCACCGGCGTTTCGGGCGTGGTCATCAATGCCGATGCGCGCACTTACGGGATCGAGGCGGAAGTGTTCACGCAGCCGCTCGACGGACTGGACACCGGCCTTTCGCTCTCGTGGTTCGACGCCAAGGTCAAGGATGTGCCGCTGCGCGTCGACGGCCCGATCGTGCGCGACGTGGAGCCGGTCTACGCCCCGCACCTGCAGGCCACCGGCATCATCCGCTACGGCTTCGACGCGCTGGGCGGGCGGATGTCGGTGGGCGGCGATGCGCAATACACCAGCAGCTTCTACTACAACCTGCGCAACTTCTCGGCCGACAAGTTCGGCGGCTACGTGATGGTCAACGCCAGCGTGAACTGGAAGCTGGACCCGTGGGACATCACGTTCGCGGTGCGCAACCTGACCGACGCGCGCGCGGGCGTGCAGGGCTTCGACCTCGCGACGTTCTGCGGCTGCAACGAAGTCTCGTACAAGCCGCCGCGGATGTTCCAGATCGGCGCACGCTACTCGTTCTGATCGACCTCAAAGGGTCGTCATTGCGAGCGGCGAAGCCGCGAAGCAATCCAAGGCAGTTTTACGCCGCCCTGGATTGCTTCGCTACGCTCGCAATGACGAAGGTATGGGTATGAATGAACCGGGCGCTTCCCAAGCGGGAGGCGCCCGTTTTTGCGTTTCAGCGGCGGCGCAGCGTCTGGGAGGGCGTTTCGCCGAACAGCTGGCGGTATTGCCCGGCGAAGCGGCCGAATTCGAAGAAGCCCCAGCGGCTGGCGACGGCGGAAACCGTGACACCCTCGCTGGCCGAGAGCAGGTCGTCGCGCACGCGGCGCAGGCGCACCGTGCGCAGGTGCGCCATCGGCGAGGTGTCGCGGAACCGGCGGAACCCGTCGAACAGGGCGCGGCCGCTGACGCCGCTCGCCTTCACCAGATCCTCGATGCCGATGGGATCGGCGGCGTGGTCCTCGATGAAAGTCTCAACCAGCCGGACATGGCGCGGCGCCACGGTGCAGGCGCGCGAGTGCAGGCTGTCCGAATAGTTGTGAACCTGCCCTTCGAGCAGGCTGGTCAGCAGCGCCGTCTCCAGCAGTTCGAGGCTGACCGCATTGGCGCCGCTGCGCCCCTGATGCTCGACATGGCTGATGAGCAGTTGCACGAAAGGCCACCAGTTGGCGCCGGGGCCGTCCTTCGGAATGGCGAGGCGGAAGTTGAGCGGTTCGCGCAAGGGGCGGCCGAGCATCGCGGACAACTGCTGCTCCAGCGCGGCGCGCTCGATGCGCACCATCAGCTTGGCGCAATCGGCGGACCAGCGCATCGCCACCTGCTCGGTCGGGTTGAGGATCGTGCCGAGTTCGCCGTGCGCAGCCACCAGCCGTCCGCCCGCCTCGACTTCCGCCTTGCCCGAATAAGGCAGCATCAGCAGGTAGAAGTCGCTTAGCCGCGACGGTTCCACGCGCACGTCGGCGCCGTAGCTCATCGCGCTCAGCGTGGTGCGCTTGAGCCGCACCGCGTTCTGCCACGCATCGACCCGCCCGCCGCGTTCGCACGGCGTCAGGCGATGGTCGCAATAGATCCGAGCGACCGTGTCGCGTGCATCGTCGACATCGGTCGACGCGAACAGGCGATGGCCGCTCAGCGGGCGGAATGTCCCGTCCAGCATGAGCCTGTGCTCCCCGTCATGGTCGGGCTTTCGGCCCGTCATCGTTATGGCGAAAGTACATCACGGAATGCTGCCATCTGCAACCATTCCATCGGACAAGGAATCCCGTTTGAGGACCGCAACCATGCGCAAAGTGCAGCGCCTGTGCGCGTGGCGCTGCAAAACGCGCAGCAGGCACTGCGATGCCTTCCCCGCGCCCGTCGCCGGTATCAGACCGGGGCCATCGAAGCATGGCAAGGACGATCGACATGAAGGGTATCGCAGGCAGGACAGTCATCATCACCGGCGGCGCGGCAAGCATCGGCAAGGTGCTGACCCGGCGCTTTCACGAGGAAGGCGCGAACGTGGTGATCGCGGCGCGCTCGGGCGCTCCGGCTCAGGAACTGGCGAACGAACTGGGCACGCGGGCGCTGGCGGTGGAAACCGACATTCGCGATGACGCTGCGCTTTCGGCGCTGGTGGCGCGCACGGTGGAGGCGTTCGGCGGCATCGACTGCATCGTCAACAACGCCTGCTCCTACGTCGACAACGGCGCGGCATCGAGCAGGGCCGAGTGGCTGGAGACGCTCGACGTCAATCTCGTTAGCGGGGCGATCCTAGTGGAGATGGCGCGGCCCCATCTGGCGAAGAATCGCGGCAGCGTGGTCAACATGGCCAGCATCAGCAGCCATGCCGCGCAGGCCGGGCGATGGACCTATCCGGTGTCCAAGGCGGGCATTCTGCATCTCACCAAGCAGCAGGCATTGGACTATGCGCCGCACGGTATCCGCGTGAATGCGCTGGTGGCGGGCTGGACATGGTCGGACCCGATCGCGGGGCTTTCGGGCGGCGATCTGGCGAAGGCCGATGCGGTGGCCGCCGAGTTCCACCTGCTCGGGCGTCTCGGGCGGCCCGAAGAAGTGGCCGACGGCGCGCTGTTCCTGTGTTCGGACCATGCCAGCTTCACCACCGGCTCCGAACTGCGGGTGGAGGGCGGCTATCTGGCGATGGGGCCGGAGCAGGCCGGACCTGCCATCGCCAAGCTGACTGGTGGTTCGGGCAGCGTCATCTGATTTCGGCATTTGATTTCGGCACTGGCCGAATGGCGGCTGCACTGGCTGCATAGAGCCCGCGCGGCCGCCCTGACTATCCTGTGGTCATTCGATCAATCACAGGAAAAGGCTGGGCAAGATGACCAAGATCGGCATCGTGGGAGCAGGACAGGCAGGGTTGCAGCTGGGCATCGGGCTGCTGGACGGCGGCCATCAGGTGGTCATGCTCTCCAACCTCACCGGCGCGGAGATCGCCGCCGGGCGCGTCACGTCGAGCCAGTGCATGTTCGACACCGCCCGATCGCACGAGAGGGCGCTGGGCCTCGCGTTCTGGGATGAGGCCTGCCCGCCGGTGGAGGGCATCGGCTTTGCGCTGGCGGGAGAAGGTCCGGACAAGCTGCTCGACTGGTCGGCGCGTCTCGATGCGCCCGCGCAGTCGGTGGACCAGCGCGTGAAGATGCCGCGCTGGATGGATGAATTCGAGGCGCGCGGCGGCGAACTGCGCATCGTCGATGCCGGTATCGCCGAACTGGAAGACCTCGCGCGCGAATGCGATCTCGTGCTCGTCGCCTCGGGCAAGGGCGAAGTCGGGCGGCTGTTCGAGCGGGATGCGGAAAAGTCTCCCTTCGACAAGCCGATGCGCAGCCTCGCGCTCACATACGTGCACGGCATGCGCCCGCGTGAGGAATACAGCGCGGTCAACTTCAACCTGATCCCGGGCATCGGCGAATACTTCGTGTTCCCCGCGCTGACGCTGAGCGGCCCGTGCGAGATCATGGTCTTCGAGGCGATCCCCGGCGGCCCGATGGACTTGTGGAGCGCCGGGGCCAGCCCCGAGGAGCATCTGGAAATCAGCCAGCACATCCTCAAGCGTTTCCTGCCCTGGGAATACGAGCGCAGCCGCGACTGCACGCTGACCGATGATCTCGGTGCGCTGTGCGGCCGCTTCCCGCCGACGGTGCGCAAGCCGGTGCTGACGCTGCCCTCGGGCGCGAAGGCGCTGGGCGTGGGCGATGCGGTCTGCCTCAACGATCCGATCACCGGTCAGGGGGCCAACAACGCCGCCAAGTGCGCCGCGTCCTACCTCGCCTCGATCCTGGAGAACGAGGGCAAGGCTTTCGACGCGGCGTGGATGCAGCGCACCTTCGATCGCTACTGGGATTATGCGCGCGATGTGGTCGCATGGACCAACGGCATGCTGCAGCCCCCGCCGCAGCATATGGTCGAGTTGCTCGGCGCTGCCGGAGCACAGCCGCGCGTGGCGCACTGGTTCGCCAACAACTTCGACGATCCGCGCGGGTTCTTCCCGACCATCGCCGACCCGGCGCTGACCGCCGCCTTCCTAGCGGAAACGGTGTGAGCCATGGACCGTATCGAACTGCGCCGCACTTTCGGCCGCTTCGCCACCGGCGTCACGATCGTCACCTGCGAGCGTGAAGGCGCGGTCCACGGGATGACCGCGAACAGCTTCACCTCGGTGTCGCTGGAGCCCGCACTGGTGCTCGTCAGCATCGGCAACCACGCACGCATGGCCGCCATGCTGCGCGAGGGCGGGCAATTCGGTCTCAACATCCTCGGCGCGGAGCAGCAGGGGCTGTCCAACCACTTCGCCGGACGACCGGGGGCGGCCGAAATTCCCTTCACCCGTCACGGCGCGGTGCCGCTGATCGAGGGCGCCCTCGCCCATCTCGTCTGCACCTTGCGCGACGTCTTCCCCGCCGGAGACCACGGCCTGTTCGTCGGCGAAGTGCTGCACCACGCACAGCACGGCGGCGCTGAGGAGGAACCACTGCTCTTCTACGGCGGACAATACCGGCAGATCGACCGAGCCGCCTGATCAGACACTCAAAACAACGACAGGGAAAGATCATGACCATGAGGACGATGAAGACTGCGCTGAAGCTGGCTCTGGCCGCAGGCGCACTGGCCGCCCATCCCGCGCTTGCGACCGAAGCGGGCGGCGGCGTTTACCCCAACGGCGCCGAGGGCTATTCCGGAGCCGCCCTGCCCCCGCCCGGCACGTACCTGCTCGGCTACGTCGAGCACTACGATGCCGACCGCTTCAACGACGGCAACGGCGATTCCGGCCAGTTGCCGGACTTCCATGCCCGCGCCGACGCCGCGATTGCGCGCATCGTCCACGTCACCGACAAACATATTCTCGGCGCCAGCTGGGCGATGCAGGCGATCGTGCCGGTGGTGAACCTGCGCGTCGGCGCGGCGGGCATGGCCGACGAGACGACCGGCATCGGCGACGTCATCGTCGATCCGGTCATGCTGGGCTGGCACTTCCCGAGCGGCGTCCACATCACCACGGGGGTGGACGTGACGGTCCCGGTGGGCCGCTACAACCCACGCAAGCTGTCGAACATAGGCCGCAATTACTGGAGCGTCGAACCTGTCGTCGCCTTCGCCTATTACGGCAAGAGCGGCTTCTCCGCCGATCTCAAGCTGATGTACGACATGAATTTCCGCAACGGGGACGCGATGGTCACGCCGTTCAACCCGACCGGCGCCGATTACCGGTCAGGCGACGAGTTCCACGCGGACTTCGCGGTAGGGCAGCAGATCGGCAAGCTGAAGCTGGGCGCGGCAGGCTATTTCTACGCGCAGACGACGGACGACAAGGTCTCAGACGCGGGCGCGCAGGCCACCATCGACGCGCTGCGCGGCTTTCGCGGCAAGGTTTTCGCGGCGGGGCCGTCGGTCAGCTATCAGATAGGAAAGGCGCAGATCATCGGTACGTGGCAGCATGAATTTCATGCTGTGTACCGGCCCCAGGGTGACAGAATTTGGCTAAAGGCGATATTACCGCTCTGAACCGCATCAAGAATTTTTGGCAACTCACGCGCGATGAATAAATTTCCAATCGTATATTACGGAGTCACAGCAGTTTTTGGCCTATCGCCAGCGCAATAACTGACATGCTTACCCCGGAATTTGATGGTTCATTATTTAACCAGTAATGGATAGATGCTCTATGGGCCAAATTCTTCACGGGAACGCCCGAACGAAGGAGGCGGTCCGTCGAGCGAACAATATAGGCAAGAGAGCCTGAGGATGCTGGCAGAGCATCATGGCTTCAGCCTTCTCGATGACGTGGCATAAACCGGACGCAAGTTCGCTGCATCAGCAGGCGCAAGCTGGACGCAGCGAGCGAGCGTTGCAGGGTCATGCCGGCGCAGTGCCGCCGGTTTTCGTGGTCGCTGCGGGCGCTTCGCGGGCATAAAATGCCTCGGGAAGCCATCTCAGACGCGGTTGAATTATGTCTCCATGGTCAGGCTGTCCAGCAGAGCATCTGCCGCGCATTGTGCGCGAACACGTCGTTCTTCGCTTGAAGGTCCGTTCAGCCCTAGCATGACCTTGTAGATATCCAGTCCGACCAGTCGGTCGAGGAACTCGGCTCCGAGCATCCGCCGCTCTGTCTCTTTCAGGCCATCTGCCTCGGTGCGACCGGCCAAGAATGCGTCGAGCGCCGCCTGATGTGAGCCGATCAAACCGTCAAAGGCCATCCGGGCGAGTTGTGGAAAGCGTTTGGTCTCAACCATGACCGCTCGAAACAACGTCACGGTATCCTCGCCGGCCAGCCGCTCCTGAAACATGACGCCAACGAATACGAGAATGTCCCGAAGCGACTTTTTCAGCGACGCTGCCAACGCGGCTTCTTCCTCCCGGTCGGCCGGATGGCAAGCGCTTTCGATCACCGCCGCGAACAGATCATCCTTGTTCTCCGCATGCCGATACAGCGTCATGATCGACACGCCTGCCGCAGCGGCAATGCCTTCCATGCTTGCCCCACTGTAGCCGTGACTCAGGAATGCTTCCTTCGCGGCGCTCAGGATGACTTCCCGCTTTCGCGCCATCAGCTTTGCCTTGGGATGGTTGCTCGCCCAATCTTTCATTCCAATCTCGCTCCAAACGATAGTCTTGCCTATCGTATCAATTGCGATAAGATAACCCATCATATCGAATGAGGCATGCTCAGCATAGTTCACGCGGGCATGACGTCTCCGATCGCAATCACGGCAACGACATAAGGTGCCCGAGATGCCGGATGAACAGAAAATGCCGTCCCGCGCGGCATTGCGGAAATTCCTGATCATGTTCGGATCGGTCCTGGTCGTTCTACTGATCGGGACCATTCTTCTGGCCGTTACATTCACTCCGGCCCGGCTTGAGACCCAAGCCGTCATCATCGCGCGGATCAGGTCGATCGTCGCACGCTATCCGCAGGTTCTTGCTGTCCCGGCGCATGACGCTCGCGCGTTCGTGGCGATCCCCGTCGTTCCGCGATCGATGAAGTGAGCGGTCGCGCGGACCTGCCTCATGGGTCACTGTCAGTGGGAGTTTTGAATGAACAGAGTTATGATCGGCCGCGGGATGATCGCGGCCAGCCTTGCCTTGGGCGCGATCGGATCGACGATCATCGACAATGCCGAAGGTTCGACGGCGCATATGCTCGCCATCGCGACCTGGCCGCCGCACGCGTTGTTTCACGATGCGGCGATGTTCCTGCTGCTCGACAGCGTGTCGCTGATCTGCCTGTGGCTGCTGTTCCGCAAGTCGCGCGAGCCGATCGTGGCGGCGCGAGTAGCCACGATCGTCGTGCTCGCTTACTGGCTGCCGTTCTTTTTCATCACGACGCTGTTCCCACAGGCAAGCTTGGTGCCGGAAAGCCCGGTTGGAATGCCTTACAATATGGGAAACGTCGGCCAATGGTCCCCAAATGTTCGGCAGGCGACACCGTTCATCCTCGGAATGCCGCTCTATCTTAACGCCGCAGTCGCTGCATCGTGGATCAGCATCGCCTTGATCGGCTACCGAGTCTTTAGCAAAGCAATGCGTGCCGGCGAGGTCGATCCGCTGTGGCTTCCTTAGCTTGCGAGCCGCGGCCTAGATGGTCGGTCCCGGCATTTGATAGTCTACAATCGGCCCCCCGAAACTGCCGCCCGCCTGAAGGCTTTCCTAACCTGGCCGTGTTCCTGAGGCAGCGGAGCTTTAACGTCGACGCCAAGGCCGACCCATCCAGATGGTATATTGGCGGTCAACAATTGGGCATTCTTGCCATGCCAGCCTCCTGAACGGCAATCCTGCAATAAGACGACGTCCAACGGAGTGCCTGAAGCCGGCAATGCGCCGCTTCAGCCGGGTGCGCTTTCCTGGTTTGCATGCCCAATAGCGGTGGAAGATCGGCGTGCAGATACTCTCAATCCAGCGGCCGCACCGTCTCGTCGAAGCTGATAGTCGAGCGGATTTCCAGCGTCTCCGGCCCGATCGACATCGGGCAGCGGACGCCGGGCAGAACGGCCACGTCGAACAGCTCGGTGATGAAGCCTTCCAGCTTGATCCACTCGACGATGCTGCCACTGGCAAGCTCCACCACCAGCACGCCGCACCATGGCTCGGCATCGCGCGTCTTCATCTCGCCGTCGAGCAGGAGGCCGGCGAACGTGCCGTTGCGCGGCTTGGACACGGTGACGAGCGCGTGACCGTTGTGCAGCGCCATGCCGCGCAGGAAGCCGGGGCAGAAGGCGATGTCGGCCTTGTCGCCGCTCGCCGGGTCGATACGGATGATCTGCCCGCGCCCGCTGTCCAGCGCCAGTACCGATGCGCCGTCGATGCGCGGGCTGTGCGGCATCGAGAGCTGATCGGTGACGATGCGGTCGGTCTCTATATCGATCAGCACGCCGCCTTCGTGACGACGCTCGCGCCAGCCGTTGACGATGTCGCTGCGACTGACGGCGGTAACATAGCGCGCGCGGCCGTCGTGGATCGCCATGCCGTTGAGGTGGCAGCGATCCTCGGGCGCCAGCTTCGAGATGAAGGGTGGCTTCCAGATCGGGCGGAAGCTGTGGTTCAGGTCCAGAGTGGCGAGGCAGCTGTACTTCGTGTTGACGAACAGAACGCGGCCCGCCCGGTCGGTGCCGATCTCATGCACGTCGACGTCGCCCGTCGTCTGCGCGTTGCGCGGGACCAGGGCCATGTCGAACTGCTGGTTCGCCACTTGCCCGGGCTTGAGCATATTCTCCAGCCGCCAGACCTGATGCAGCGATCCGAGGTAAAGCCGTCCCGGCTGGTAGCAGACGCCCATCGCGCGAGTGAAGTTCTGCTGGTTGAACGAGATCGTCCCGTTCGCCAGTACTCCGGTCAGGAACAACTGCCCGGTCTGGTACGAAGTGAAAGCGAAGCTCGTGCGGTTGCGCAGCAGCCAGTCCGCCAGCCCGCGCGAGACCGAGATGTTGG
Organism: Novosphingobium sp. 11B; assembly: GCF_054589055.1. NCBI lineage: Bacteria > Pseudomonadati > Pseudomonadota > Alphaproteobacteria > Sphingomonadales > Sphingomonadaceae > Novosphingobium > Novosphingobium sp. 11B. The sequence continues at coordinate 15,305 of NZ_BAAILP010000137.1, forward strand.
TCGGCCCGTTCGCGGAGGCCTTGTCCGTATCCGTCATGATATCCTGCTTGCCGGGATGCTTCAGAATGGGATCTTGATCCCCGCCCGGCCGCCCGCGCCGCTGTAGTCGCCGCTGGCGTCGAGCGTGCCCTCGATGAAGCCGCTGATCCCGCCCGGCGTCGTCACGTTGAGGCCCAGCGTGCCCTGGCCATACGTGCCAATGCGCCGGTTGCCGAGGGCCAACGAATAAGGGCCGGACACGAAGATCGCGCCGTCCCGGCCCTTGAACTCCTTCACCGCCATGCCGCTGGCATAGAAGGTAAGCATGTTGCCGCCGCCGATGGCCCTGGTGCCCCCGATACGCAGGCCCGCCTTGCCGCGCAGCCCATCCGCCCGGTCGTAGTCGAGCACCTGACCGAGCGCCTCCAGATCGTCGAGGCTGGTGCGGACGTAAGCGATACTTGCCAGCGGTTCGGCGAAGAACCCGGTCGATCCGAAGCGGAAGCCCGCTTCCGCCTGCGCACCGATGGCGTTGCCGCCGAGGCCGTCCTTGTACCCGGTCGATCCACCATGCGCATCGATCCAGTAGTGGTCGTACTTGACCAGCGCATTGGCGAAGAACCCGCCCGCCTGAAGCGATGCATAGGCACCGAGGTTGAGCCCGTCGTAGTCGAACCGGGTCGCTTCGGCGAAGCGCAGGGTGGAGGACAAGTAGCCGCCGGTCACGCCGAAGACCACGCCGCCCTTCTCGCCCATCGTGCCGATGTCGAACCCGAGCTGGCCGCCGAAATAGTCCTGTCGGTAATCGAGGTCGTAGCTGCGCGCGATGCCGAACTGGCTGACCGCGCGGGTCTCGTCCCGCTTGTCGACGCCGCCCGACATCTGCAGCCAGAAACCGCCCGAGTTCGCAGCATTGGAGAACCGTCCGTCGCGCACGGCGGTAAGGTGCGCCGTTACCGCGTCGGCCGAGCGATACCAGAGGCTCTGCGCGCCCTCGAGCGCCTTGACCGCGCGATAGGCCCCCGCGCCCGGTGTGCCGACGAGTTGATAGGCGAACGTCGTCGGCCGGTAAACGAGATCGAGCGCCACAAAGCCCACGTCAGCCAGGTTCGGCGCAAGCGTGAAGGCCGTGGGCGAGGAAGCCGCCGAAGCCTGCACCAGGGTCAGCCCCGGCGTGACGTAGACGGTACCGCCCAGATCTAGCTGGATCTGTGTCGATCCCGCCGCCGTGCCGACGTTCAGCCGGTCGGCGGTCATCACGCCCGCCGCGCTGGATGTGAGATCGAGGCCCAGTCGGCTCGCGCCAGACCCAGTGAAGGAGCCGGGCAGCGTCAGTTGGTCGCCCACGGTGCCATTGCGCATGTCGACGAGGCCGGAGTTGGCAAAGGCCTCCAGCCCGTTGAAGGTCGCGCTGAGCGGCGCAGTACCTGGCGCATCGACGAGCAGCGTTCCGGTGTTGGTGAACACGTCGCTACCTGCGCCGAAGTCGCTACCGGCGCTTGCGCGGAACAAACCAGTGTTGGTGAAGCGATCATCGCCCGCCGAAAGCAGCACGCGCCCGTTGATGGTGCCCGCGTTGGCGACCACGGCCGGGCCACCCGCCACCACTATGGCATGCCCGCTGCCGGTGTTGAGCGTGCCTCGATTGGTGATCGTGGTCGTGCCTTCGGCATCGGTCTCGATCCCGTCGATCGCGCCCGTCACGGAGCCCGCCGCGCCGATGGCAACGGTCACGTCGCCCGCTGACTGGATCGTCACTGCCGTATCCTGCGCCGCCGAAACCGCGCCGGTCAGGTTGACCGCCACGTCGCCGCCGAAGCCGAGCGCGGTGATCGCGTTGCTGTTTGCGCCCGCCGTGCTCAGCGTGCCTGCATCGATGGTGATCGTACTGCCTTCGCCGAACGTCGCCGCGCGGATCGCATCGCTGTCGTCCCCCGACGTGGAAACGTTACCCGCCGTAACGCTGACATTACCGTAGCTGCCTGCCAGCACGCCGAGCGAGTTGGTCCCCTCGGTCGAAACCGTCCCGACGCTGACCGCCGCGCCTTGCGAGCCATATGCGTTGATCGCTGTCGCCACTTCGCCGGTGGTCGCCACCGAGCCGATCGTCACCGATGCCGTACCGTAGCTGGTCGATACGCCGATACCCGCCGAATAGTTGCCCGAGGTCGTGACCGAGCCCGAGCCCCGAACCGCGACGTCATCGTATCCATCGACGATGATGCCCGCGCTGCTCGCTCCCGAAGTCGCGATCGTGCCGTCGTTCACCACAACGCCGGGGCCGTAGATAGCCTCGACGGTGACGCCGTTGGCAAAGTCGCCGCGGGTCGAGATTGCGCCGGAATTGGTGACGGTCGCGCCGTAATAGCCGCTCGCGAAGACGCCGGTGGCGTAATTGCCCGCGGTCGTGACCGAGCCGTTGATCGTGACCGTTGCGGTGCCGAAAGAGCCCGTCGCCTGCACGCCGCCCGCACCGAAGTAGAAATTGCCGTCCGTGCCGCTGGTCGACAGGTCGCCATTGACGGTGACGCTGGCGTTGTAGCCATAGGCCTGCACGCCCACCGCATCGTCGCCGGTCGTGGTCACGTCGTTCACGGTGATCGAGGCATCGCCCAGCAGGCTGAAGGCATAGGCGCCGAAGGCCCCGTAGCCTGCCGTCGAGATCGCCCCGGTGGAGGTCACATCGACGTTGCCGGTCAGAGACAGCGCGGCGATCCCGTCCGACAGTGTGCCGCTGGTCGTGACCGAACTGACATTCACCGTCACGTCACTGCCGCCATAGACGCTTGCCGCATAGGCGCGGATGCCCTGCGCATACTCGCCGGTCGTCGTCACCGAACCTGCGGTGACGCTGATGCTGCCATAGCGGCTGTACCCTTCGATGCCGACCGCGCCGTCGCCGCTCGTCTGGACGGAACCGGTGCCGCTCACCGCCACATCGTAATAGGCGCCCGCGTAGATGCCCGTCGAACCATTGCCGCCGGTGTTGATCGAGCCGGTGTTGACGACGTCGGCGTTGCCGAGGAAGCCGACCGCCACGACGCCCTCGGAGGCTTCGCCCTGCGTCGAGACCATACCGGTGACGGTGACGGAGGCGTTGTAGCCCACCGCCTCCACCGCCGGGGAATTGTCGCCCAGCGTCGATGCGTCATGGACCGTAATCGCCACATCGCCCACTTGCGAATAGCCGTAAACCGCCGTCGAATTGTTGCCCTGCGTGGTAACGTTGGCCACGTCGATCACCGTGCTGCCGCCGTAGTACGACTTCGCCAGGACGCCCATCGCGTCTTCGCCGCTCGTCGACACCGTGCCGGTCGAGGTGAAGCTCGCCCCGCCGAGGCCGGTACTGAACATCACCGCACCGTAGGCTCCGTCGCCGCTGGTGCTGAGGTTTTCCACCGAGAGGTTCACGGTATCGGCCTGCATCAGCACGCCGAGCGAGGCGAAGCCTGCGGTGGTGATGGTGTCGGCGGCGATGTCCACCACGCCGTCTCCGGCGAAGGACACTGCCGTGATGCCGTTCGAATAGTCCGCCTCGGTCGATACGGTGCCGAGGTCCATGCCGATCGAGCCGTAATAGGACCGCGCCTCGATCGCCGTCGAGCCGTAGCTGTAGAAGCTGCCGCCCGTCGTGCTCACCGTGCCCGCGGTGATCGAGATGTCGCCGTGCCCGGCGTAGGCATTGATGCCACCGACGTAGTAGCCCGAGGACGAGACGCTGCCGACGTCGATGGTCACGTCACCACGATAGGAATTGGCGCTGATCCCCATCCCGCTGTTGCCCGTCACCGTGATGGTATTGGCAGTGATCGAGACGTTACCTTCGTTCGAATTGGCGTTGATCCCGCCCGATGCACGCCCGCTGGCGACGATGCTGTCGGTGTTGATCGTGAGGTCGCCGTAATTGGTGAGACCAAGCACGCCGAGCGATCCGGTGCCGCTCACCTCGATGGCGGTATCGACCCCGCCATCGAGCGTCACCGCGCCATCGTTAAATCCGATCACCGCCACGCCCGGTACGCTGGCTGTCGGGGCGATTCGCACGCCGGGCTCCAGCACGACGGTCAGGTCGAGCACCGGCGCGGAGGGATCTAGGCCGGGATCGAGCGCCGGATCGGCGGCGGGAGAGTAGTACTCGATCCCGTCCGGATAAGGATTGCCCGCCGGAGTGCAGGTGACCACGCCATCGATGTGAGTCCCGCAGGCATCCTGCGCATGTGCCGGCAAGGCAAGGCCAACGGCCATGCTCGCCAGAGCGGATCCGAGAAACAGATTAGTCGTCCGCCGGTTCGATGGTCCGCCCCGTGACGCAACGCGCTTATCCATTTTGTTGCCCCTCAATATGGATATTTACGTAAGCTACGGAATAATCGCATCAAGGCAAGCACGGATGCGACCAGCAGAGCGAACCCCCTTGGCGCTTGCCACCGCCCGTCGGAGAAATTCGCGCATTGGTTTGGAACCATTGCGAATGGAGTAGGCGGCCGGGCAGTTCGTGTAACATCACACGAGAATGTGCTTGTTACATACCGACGTTATCTGGCGAGCTTAACGCGATCATCGAGATTCATCGTGTGGCTGTGTCTTCGCACGGAAGCTGCTGTTGCCCAGCACCACAGGGATGACCAGGAGGGCTCCACCGCGACCTACCCATCAAGACACTCAGCAAAGAAATTTCGCTCCCTCAGTGCAGACCGTCCGCTTCCGCTATTCCGGCGCACATCTGGGCCCCCGCCCACGTACTGTCCGGCATAGCCTTGGCGGACACAGCGATGGAACCGTCGTTGCCGGCCACTTAGTCGGTTTCAGGACCTTCCAGCCAGCTGCGTGGCAGCGGGTTCGGTGCAATTCTGACGGCCTTCCGGAAGGACCAGACCGTCGAGGAAAGCGGCCTGGGCAAAATGGCGGTTCTTCACACCATCGCCGCGAGCACTGTCGTCATCGACTGAGCGCGGCAGCGCCGACAAGGAGCGCCCGGCGCTGTTTAATCCCGCACCACGGACGACCTGCGAAAGCGCATCGTACCTTCCGGTCGATGCAGCGTCAGGGTGTCCCCTGCTATCTCGGCGACAACGCCCGTCAGGTCGGCGACACCGAAGTCGTTCGGTATCAGGGCGAAATTCGCGATTGTCCCCGCCCGTGCATCGAGTGGCAGTCGTGGGGAACGCAGGTGGTAGCTTGGCATTGCGAACGTCACGAAACGCGGGGTGCGCGTCTCGCCCGCAGGAAGACGCCATGTAGAGCCGTTCGTGTAATCTTGCAAAGCGTCGCCATTGTCGAAATCGACGCTGAAGTCGACGCCCGGAACGTCGGTGCCATTGGGCGCCAGAAGCCTGAACGCGAAGGGCTGGCCCGGAGCGACATCGACGCGCGCGGCTGTTATCGTCGGCGCAATCGGCCGCGGATCGCTGGTCAGTTCGATATGGCCGCCAGCCAGCGCCCAGCGCCCTTTCGCCCGTTCATCAAGCGAGCCGACCGTCAGCCCATATTCGAACGTTCCGTCTTTGTTTAGGCGAATGCCCGCCACCAGTTCCATTTCGGAATGCACGTATTCACCCGCCGGCGACATCTCCACGGATTGCGCAGGCGCCGATTCTGCGAGTGCCGCTTGCGCAACGGCAGGCCGCATGGGCCAAAGCGCAATAATGAGCGCGGCGCTGCAACGCCCGATTTTTACCGCTGCGGCTGCCAAAACCATGCCTCCTGTCAGTTCCCGCCGGACATCGGCCAACGCCGGACGATTTGCTTCGTTGAATTTGTTCTGAAATCCTGTTCGCGTACTGGTCTTTTCAATCTGGCTTCGACACTATGCGACACCGGCATGCCAAGACGAAGGGGGAAGTCGATGCGTAAGAAGAGGTACTTCGGCTGGGCAGCCCTGCTTGCTTCCGCGTCCGTCCCGCTGGCGGCACAGGACACGAGCGTCCCCGCGACGCTGACCGCTCAAGGCGATCTGTCGATTACCATATACAACAACGATGTGGCTCTGGTGCAGGACATTCGCACGCTGAACCTCGCTAACGGGCGCGTGCGCCAGGACTTTCCCGACGTCAGCGCCCAGATCCGCCCGGCCACGGTTTCGCTCACCGTCGCCGACGCGGCGATCGTGGAGCAGAACTTCGATTATGACCTGCTCTCTCCTTCCAGCCTGATGGAAAAGGCGGTCGGGGAAACGATCACGCTGATCCGCACCAATCCCGCCACCGGCGCAGAGACGCGCGAACGCGCCCGCGTGCTGGCGGTGAACGGCGGAGTTGTGCTCGACATCGGGGGACGCATCGAGGTTCTGCGCGACGACGGGCTTCCGGTTCGCGCCGTGTTCGATCGGGTGCCTGAATCGCTGCGGGCACGGCCGACGCTTTCGGTCACGCTGGCTAGCACGCGGCCCGGAACGCGGCCGACGACGCTGTCGTATCTCACGGGCGGTCTGCGCTGGAACGCGGATTATGTCGCCCTGTTCGACGACAAGACCGGCAAGATCGACGTACAGGGCTGGATTACGTTGCAGAACAACAGCGGCACAACCTTTTCCCATGCGAAGACCCTGCTCGTCGCGGGCGACGTCGGAAGTGCCAGCGGCGCGGACATGTACATGCCCCAGCCGCGCCGCATAACGCGCACCAGCCCCGGCACCGAAAGCGCCTCGCGTGAGCAGTTGGGCGACTTCTATCTCTACCCTCTGGCAGAGCGGACGACGATCGCGGACAAGCAGACCAAGCAGGTCAGCTTCCTGGATGTGAAAGGCGTGACCGCAAGTTCGGGCTATCGCTTCGAGAACGGCTGGCTCGCCAGCGCGGATGAGGCACGCAGTGCGCAAAGCGTCCTGAGCTTCGCCAACTCGGGCGCGGGCGGTCTCGGCGATGCCCTTCCCGCAGGCACCGTTCGCGTCTATGTGCGCGACGCGCGCGGACAGCCGCAGTTCACTGGCGAGAACACCATCGGCCACACGCCGCAGGGCTCCACCATCGCCCTGCCGACCGGCGAGGCCTTCGACGTGAAGGTGCAGCCCGTCGTGGTCGCCCGAACCCGGGTCAACCCCAACCGCTGGCGCACCCAGATGCGCTATCGCCTCACCAACGCGCGCGCGCGCGGCGTGACGGTGGAACTGGTACAGAACGGGCTCGACTGGAGCGATACGCGGATCACCGAGGAAAACCGCAAGAGCGAGCGCCGCGATGCCGGGGCAGCCGTCTGGCAGGTGCCGGTTCCGGCAAACGGGGAAGCGGTGGTCACCGCGACATTCGACACCCGCTACTGATGGCCCGGCTCCATCTCGCCATCATCCTCGCGGCCGGTGCCTCGCCGTCAGCGGGCGTGGCGCAGGAGACGCGGATAATTGTCTCGGCCGCTCCTGTACGGGTCGCACTGACCGTCTACCGCGCGGCCTATGCCCGGGGCGAGATCGACAGGGCCAACCCGCGCGGGTTCGCAATGATCACCGAAACCCGCAAGGTCCGCCTGCCGCGCGGCCGCGCGGAGCTACGTTTCGAAGGCGTAGCCGAGGGCATCATTCCGGTCAGCGCGGTGATCGACGGGCTGCCCGGCGGCACGATCGAAAAGAACCGCGATGCACGCCTGCTCTCGCCTGCGTCGCTGATCGACGGAACGCTGGGCCGCGAAGTGACGATCACCCGCACGGATAAGGCGACCGGCCGCGCGACCAGCGAGGAAGCCACGATCGTCGCCGGCCCGCAACAGGGCGTCGTCCTTAGCTCCGCCAGCGGAATAGAGGCGCTGCGATGCTCCGGCCTGCCCGAGAAGCTGGCGTTCGGCGGCGTTCCCGCCGGCCTGTCGGGCAAGCCGGTACTGAGTGTGACGACCGACAGCCCCTCCGCCCGCACAGTCACCGTGCGGCTAAGTTATCTTGCCTCCGGCTTCGACTGGCGCGCGAGCTATGTGGCGACGCAGGCCACCGATGGTCGCACCCTGGACCTGTTCGCATGGCTGACGCTGGCGAACGGTAACGGGCAGGCGTTTGCCCAAGCCGAAGTCAACGCCGTCGCGGGCCGTCTCAACCGTGTCGCGACCCCGCAGATGCAGGCCGCGATCGCGCGCCTGCGCCTTTCCTGCTTTCCGCTTGGAACGACCACGTCCGATCTCGCATCGCACACCGCGCCGCAGCAGGAGATCATCGTCACCGCGCAGCGGCGGTTCGAGGGAGCACCACCACCATTGGCTGTGGCTATGGCAGCCCCTCCGCCGCCACCGCCGCCCCCTCCTCCTCCCGAGGATCTGGGTGACCTCAAGCTCTACCGCGTTCCGGAACGGATCACCGTCGTCCCGCGCGCGCAAAAGCAGGTCGCGCTGCTGGCGCGCGGGAACATCCAGTTCGAGCGCCGATATCGCCGCACCGTCTCCCCCTGGCAGATGCTGGACGGCGCGCCGACTACCATCGTGCTGGTCCTGCGCAATGAAAGCGCGGCGGGGCTTGGACTTGCCCTGCCCCAAGGCACGACCGCGCTTTATGCGCAGGGCGCGGCAGGCCGACAGCTTCTGGGTCTCGGCACGCTGACGGACCGGGCCGAGGGAGAGACCTTCCGCCTTGCCGCCGGGACGAGCATGCAAGTCCTGGCGACCCAGAAGCGGCTGACGCAAAAGGAGATGGTGCTGACCATCTCGAACGCCAACCCCTTCCCCGTGGCGGTGGAAATCCCGATCGGCTCGCCCGGCCAGAAGATCGTCGCACAGGGTGAGACGCTAGCCGAGACGGACGGTATTGCGACATGGTCGCGGTCGCTCGCCGCCGGAGAAGAGGCCCAACTGCATTACACCTTCTGAACCAGCGCGGATCGACACGGGAGATGGTGATTCGTCTTAATCGGCGAGTGCAGGCATTAGCTCCATGTTGCCGTAATCGGCGCGCGACACGTCCTGATCGGGCAGCGTCCGGTCGACCGTGACAGGATCGTCGCCCTTCACGAGTGCCATGGCCTCTGCCCTGGTCTCCACGGCGGGCGGTGATCCGCGCAGCGGCATGCCCGCTGTCTCCTTTACCGTGAGCATGGTGACGAGGCCGATCGTGGCCGCCCCCATAAGGTAGTAGGCCGGCATCAGCGGGTCGCCCGTCTTATCCACCAGCCAGGCGGTCAGCAGCGGCGTCGTGCCACCGAACAGTGAGACCGACACGTTGAACGCGATCGACAGGGCGCTGTAACGAACCGGCGTATAAAACAGAGCAGGCAGCGTCGACGGCATGGAACTGGTGAAGCACACCAGTGCGACGCCCAGAATCGTGAGGCCGAGGAAGATCAGGCCATCGTTTCCAGTGCCGATCAGCAGCATGCAAGGGATAGACAGAAGTATCAGTGCGGCGCAGGCACCGATGATCATGGGACGGCGACCAAGCCGGTCGCTGAAGAGCCCGCCCATGACATTGAGCGGCATCATCACGACCATCACCAGAATGATAAGCAACAGGCCCTTGCTCTGCGCATAGCCCATCGTGACACTCAGATAGTTCGGCATATACGTGAGCAGCATGTAGTCGGTCACGTTGAACACCAGGACTAGCCCCATGCATTTCAGCAACTGCGCACGGTGCACCCGGAACAGATCACCCAGCCGGGGACGATCGACCTCGCGCTTGTCCACTTCCTCGGTGTAGGCCTGGAAGGCTGGAGTTTCCTCCAGCTTGAGCCGCATGTAGAGGCCCAGCAGGCCCAGCGGTCCGGCGATCAGGAAGGGAATGCGCCAGCCCCAAGCCAGCATCTCGGCCGGGTTCAGCATCATCTGCAGCACGGTGACGGTGCCGGCGCCTGCGATGTAGCCCCCCAGTGTCCCGAATTCGAGCCAGCTGCCCATTTGCCCTCGGCGGCGGTCGGTCGAATACTCGGCTATGAACGTGGCCGCACCGCCGTATTCGCCGCCGGTCGAGAAGCCCTGCACCAGTCGCGCCGCCAGCAGCAGCGCCGGCGCCGCGATGCCGATCTGCGCATAGGACGGGATCAGGCCGATCGCGAAGGTGCCCGCGGCCATCATTATCATGGTGAGCGCCAGAATCCGGTGCCTCCCGTAGCGGTCGCCCAGCGGACCGAACACCAGACCGCCCAGCGGCCGGACGAAAAACGCCGCCGTGAACGTTGCGAACGTGGCGATCAACTGGGCTGTCGGGCTGCCCGTAGGGAAGAAGACGTGGCCCAGCGTGATCGCGATATAGCCATATACACCAAAGTCGAACCACTCCATCGCATTGCCGAGCGCGGCGGCGCCAACCGCCCGGTTGATGGTGGATCGGTCGATGACGGTCACGTCGTCCAGGGTCAGTTCGCTGCTGCGTTTGAACCAGCCGAATTGGGCGCTGGGCGCCTGGCTAGCGGACATGTTTTTCTCCGGTTTCGCCGAAAGCGAGTGCGACACAGCGCGCCCGACACGTGGCGAATAAGGCCGATGATCGACCAAGGAATGGAAGCGACGCCGAAGTCGGCATCAAGCGAGTTCGTCGGCCCCTAGACACGGAATCGTTAAAAAGGGAAACGGATGGACGAACCGTGCCCCAGGCAGGGCAGGTCGAAAGGCTTTCGATTCTTTCCAATGATGGCTTCCCGGGATGACGGGCTTCTCGGCCCGACCCATCCCGGTCACTTATCCGCCGATTTCCACTCTCCAAGGGCAGACCGGCCGCTTCCCCATCTCGAGCGAGCAAGCTCGGCCGTGTTCCAACCGGCAGATCTCGAGCTTTTTTGTCACGCGGATACTATTGGCGATGGTGAGTTTTCCAGGACTTCAAGTGCCCCTCTCAATAAGATATGATTGGACTCGCCAACGCGAGGACGTGGAAGATGGCAGGATTTACTCCGCAGAGAGACGGCCGCTTCTATCTGACGGAAGGCGGTCAGGAGACCGAGATACAATATCGGTACGGGCACGATCTGCCGGAATTTGCCATGTATCCCTTGCTCGACAATCCCGCCGCCATGTCCGACCTGAAGACGATGTACAGCCGCGTACTCGACGTCGCCGCCGAGCACGGCTTCGTCGCGATGCTCTCTGGGCTCGACTATCGCGGCAGCCCGGACTGGGGCGACAAGCTCGGCTATTCGCGTGCCGGACTCGCCGATGCGCTCCAACGGTCGATTGACTTCCTTCGCGAGGTCGCGCGGCCCTATGAGGGACAAGTCACGGAAATCCTCATCGGCGGACAAGTTGGCCCGCGTGGAGACGCCTACTCGCTCAACCGGACGATCACGGCCGACGAAGCCGAGGATTATCACGGTTTTCAGCTTGAGGTGCTCAAGCGTGCGGAGGTCGACTTTGTGTGGGCGGCCACATTCAACGGCATCCCTGAGGCGCTTGGTGTCGCACGGGCGGCTGCGCGGATCGGCCTCCCCCTTGGCATCTCCTTCATGCTGGATAGCGACCACCGGCTCAAATCGGGCGCAAGCCTGAAAGAAGCCGTCGAGACCATCGATGCGCAGGCTGGCGACGCCAAGCCGGACTACTACGGTATCAATTGCTCGCATCCGCTTGAATTCGAACCGGCGCTCGAACCGGGAGACTGGGTCCGGCGCTTGCGCAGCTTACGCCCAAATGCGAGCGCAAAGGACAAGATCGAGTTGTGCTCGATCGGCCACTTGGAGGAAGGAGACCCCGTCGACCTGGGCCATCGCATCAGCAACCTGGCGCAACGCTATCCGCATATCGATATCTTTGGAGGCTGCTGCGGAACCTGGTCGTCGCATCTCGATGAGATGGCGCGCAACATCCGCAAAATCGCACGATAAACCCCATGCCCGTGCTGCAACTGGCCGCCGTTAGGTGCGGTTCGATTGGTGCTGACCTGCCCCCTGGCTTCAACCAGCGCGGATTAGAATCCGGCAGCTTTGTTGCGCATAAGCGCGGGGTTTAGCAATCGCCTTCGCAGCTACGCGCGACCCGCAAGTCTGCAACGGCAGGGAACACTTTGTCCTGATAGGTCAAGCCATACGGTTCTGATTGCGCGACTATGTCCCTCAACGACGAACCAGCGACGTTGCAGGCCTGCCCTGCGTCGCGTGGTTTCGCGAGGAGGAGCGGGACATGGCCGAAGCGGATCCCAGGATCGAAATGGATATCAGCGACGTCGAGTGGCGACTTGGTCACCAGGTCGGCGGCGGCGAGCTGTGGGAGCCATGCAACAAGACGGACATCCGCCGCTGGGTCATGGCGATGGACTACGTCAACCCGATCCACTGGGACCAGCGATTTGCGGCGGCGTCCAAATTCGGGGACATAATCGCACCGCAATCCATGCTGGTCGCACTCGATTACGGGCACGGCAACAATCAGGCCTGCGTGGGCCGGATCGATGGCCAGCACATGATCTTCGGCGGCGAGGAATGGTGGTGGTACGGCGTGAACGTCCTGCCCGGCGACCAGATCAGCCATGAGCGGATCTTCACCGGCTACAAGCTGACAGACACCAAGTTCGCCGGTCCGACCCTGTTCCAGCGCGGCGACACGATCCATCGCAACCAGCGCGGCGACCTCATCGCCAAATCCTGCCCTACCGTGATCCGCTATCTCGCCAAGGAAGCCGAAAAGCGGGGCATGTATGCCTCCACCGCAGGCACGCCGCACAAATGGACACAGGCGGAACTGGCGGAAATCGACCAGGTGCGGCGCGACTGGTTCCTGTCCAATCGCGACGGCAAGTCACCGCATTTCGAGGACGTCGCGGTGGGCGACAAGCTGCCGCGCCGGGTGATCGGCCCGCACTCGATCGCGAGCTTCACCACCGAATACCGCGCTTTCGTATTCAACATCTGGGGCAGCTTCTACTGGCAGGGCGTGGATGGCGTGCCCGACTGCTGGGTCAATCAGGACATGGGCTGGATCGACGGGTTCAGCTTCGACGAGGAAGGCGCGATGATCGATCCGCGCCTGCGTGACGGGCTCTACCTCGGCCCATCGCGCGGCCACATCGACGACAGCCGTGCGAGCGAGATCGGGATGCACCGTGCTTACGGCTACGGCGCCACGATGGCCGCGTGGAACACCGACTACCTGGCGTTCTGGGCCGGACACGACGGCATGGTCCGCCACGCCAAGTCCGAGTTTCGCGGTCCTGCGTTCGAGGGCGACGTCACCTGGATCGAGGGCGAAGTGGTCGAGAAAATCGCGGATTCGGAATGGGGCTTCCCGGTAGTGCGGATCGAGGTGCGGATGACCAACCAGGACGGCAAGACGGTCGTCACTTCGGTCAACGAAATCCAGCTTCCCTACTGACCGGATCGACGCCGTGACCCAACACCGCTTCATAGCCGATCCGGCCCTGTCCATCTCCTGCGGCCTGCCGCTCGGCGACGAGGCCGGTCTGGGTGCACTGACGCTCGGGGGCTTCCTGCGCGAAGTCACGGCGCAATATTGCAGCCGCGAGGCCCTGATCCATTCCCGCGCGGATGGCACGACCGAGCGCTGGTCCTATGCGGACCTCTGGCGGGAAGCCAATGCGGTGGCCAAAGCGCTCGTCGCCTGTGGGCTTGCGCACGGCGAGCGGGTCGGCGTTCTGATGACGAACCGGCCGGAATTCCTGTCCGCCACTTTCGGCATCGCGCTCGCCGGAGGTGTCGCCTCGCCGATCGGAACTTTCTCGACGGCCGCCGAGCTTGGTTACCTCATCGAGAAATCGGCGATCTCGACACTGCTGTTCGAACGCACCGTGCTCAAGAAGGACTTCCTGGCGGCACTGGCCGAACTCGATACCCGGGTTACCGAGGCCACGCCGCATAGCTTCGCCTCGCTGCGCTTTCCCTTTCTCAAGACGCTGGTCATGGTCGGCGACGGGGCCTGCGGAGCGGTGCAGGACTGGTCCGCTTTCCTCGCGGCGGGCAACGCGATCGCGGAGGCGAGTATTGCCGCGCGTGCCGCTGCGGTCTCTCCGGCCGATGCCGGCGTGCTGTTCTTTTCCTCAGGGTCCACCGCGCTTCCCAAGGGCATCGTATCCTCGCATCGCGGGGTGACCTTGCAGATGTGGCGCATGGGGCCGCAGCAAGGACTGAGCGATGGCGTCCGCAGCTGGACCGCGAATGGCTTCTTCTGGTCCGGCAACTTCGCGATGATCGTGGGCGGCACGCTCGCGAAAGGCGGCACCATCGTTCTGCAGTCCACGTTCCAGCCTGCCGAGGCGCTGGCGCTGATGGAGGCCCACAAAGTTCAGTTCCTCTTCGCCTGGCCGCATCAGTGGGAGCAACTGATCGCCGCACCGAACTGGGCCGAAGTCGATCTGTCCTCGCTGGTCTATGTCGACGAGACCTCGCCGATCGCCCGGCATCCGACGGTCGAGGTCGACTGGATCGAGCCACGGCATTGCTATGGCAACACCGAGACCTTCACGCTCAGCGCCGCCTATCCTGCCCAGACGTCGCGGGAAGAAGCGGCGGAAAGCCATGGGCTGCCCTTGCCGGGCAATATCCTCAAGATCGTCGACCCTCTGACCGGCCGGACCATGCCGCTGGGCGAACGCGGGGAACTGGCGGTCAAGGGGCCGACGCTCATGCTCGGCTACCTCGGCGTGGCCCTTGCCGACACGCTCGACGCGGAGGGCTTCCTGCGCACCGGGGACGGCGGGTGGCTCGACGATGCCGGACGTCTGCACTGGGAAGGCCGGCTGAACGACATCATCAAGACCGGGGGGGCCAACGTCTCCCCGCTGGAGATCGACGAGGTCATCCGCGAATGCGCAGGCGTCAAGGTCGCGCAGACGGTCGGCGTGCCGCACGATACGCTGGGTGAGATCGTGGTGTCCTGTGTCGCCCTTCACGAGCGCGCGCAGGTCAGCGAGGAAGACCTGCGGTCCCACGCCCGAACCAGGCTGGCCAGCTACAAGGTTCCACGCCGGGTGCTGTTCTTCGCGCCCGAGGATCTGGCCGTCACCGGCAGCAACAAGATCAAGACAAGCGAGCTGCGCCGGGTCGCGGCAGAAAGGCTCGCCATGCAGACCTGACAATTCGTGTTGCGCCCGATCGGTCGGAAAGAGCCGGCGGGCGATGGTTTTCAACCAAGAAGGGGAGGATAATACGATGAAATTCAATAAGAAGCGCGCCGCGTGGCGTTTTGCGATCGGCGTGGCAGGGATCGCCCTGATCCCGGGCATGGCGGCGGCGCAGGAGAAAGCGCCGCCCGCCGAGGACACCTCGGCCGACCAGATCACGTCGGAGCCGATCGTGGTGACCGGTACGCTCATCCGCGGCATCGCACCGGCGGGCAACAACGTCATCGGCGTCACCAGCGAACAGGTCACCGCGACCGGCGCCGCATCGACGAGCCAGGTTCTCGCCAGCGTTCCGCAAGTGGGTAACTTCTTCAACGCCCTGCCCGCCGGTGTGTCGCCCCAGGCCGGAGCGAACGCGTCCAATCCAATTAACCGTCCGAACCTGCGCAACCTGCCCGGCGCCAACACCAGCGGCGGCGCCCAGACGCTCGTTCTATTCGACGGCCAGCGTGTGGTCGGTGCAGGCATCCAGCAGGTTGCGGTCGATCCCGACATCATCGCGCCCGGCGTCATCGCGCGCGTCGAGGCCATGACCGATGGCGGCTCGGCCGTCTACGGCTCGGACGCTCTCGGCGGCGTGCTGAACTTCGTCACCCGCGACCGCTTCAACGGCCTTCAGGTCGACGCCCGCTACGGCCTGGGCGAAAATTACAAGTCGGTCGATGCCAGTGCGATGGCAGGCAAGGATTGGGGCTCGGGCGGTTTCTACGTCGCCTACGGCTATTCGCACCATGACAGCGTCTATGGTTCGGACCGGAACTGGGTTAAGCAGATCAACTGGGACACCAAGGTGCCGACCGGTCGCAACTGCGCCGCTCCGAACGTCAGCGTCGGCACGGCAACCTACGTGCCGTCGGGCGCCGGGCTGGCGGCCGGTGGCCCCAACGTGTGCGACTTCTCGGACACGGTTGCCATCTATCCCACCGCGACCTTGCACACGGTCTTCGCCCGTTTGAACCAGCGTCTGTCGGACTCGGTTCGTTTCGACGTGACCGCGCTCTATGCGAACCGCGCCATCGAGGCCGTAGGCGGCACGCTGGGGACCGGCGCTCTGAGCACCGGAGCCACGGGGCAGGCGACGCTCACCGCCGCATCGCCGTATTACCGCCCCACCGGCGATGCCAACACCGGCCTGCCGCAAGTCGTTCGATACGACTACAGCCCCCTGTTCGGCGCTCGCTCCGCCACGCAGGAAACCAATCTGGAAACATGGCGCATCGCGCCGTCGATCTCGATCGAACTCGGCTCCGACTGGGAACTGAGCGGCCTGTTCAGCTACGGCATCGCCACCACCTCGTTCCGCAACGCACAGATCAGCACGACCGCGCAGGCCAGCGCACTCGCGTCCGGGGCATTGAACCCCTATGACGTGGACGCCGCCAGCCCTGCCACGGCCGCCAGCCTGCTGCGTTACGCCGAGGGCGTGGGACGCAACGAATTGTTCGATTATCGCGCGATCGCCAACGGCCCGCTGTTCGCCCTCCCGGGCGGCTCGGTCAAGGCTGCCGTGGGCTACGAACACATGCAGGACAATTTCCAGCGGCGCACGACCAACGCCACCACTTACGTCTTCCAGGACCCCACGAGCTACACGCAGAAGGTCGATTCCGTCTTCGGCGAACTGCAAGTGCCGATCGTCGGCAGCAGCAACGAAATGTCGTTCCTCAACGAGCTGTCGCTGTCCGCCTCGGCCCGCTACGACAAGTACAGCGACTTCGGCGACACCTTCAATCCCAAGTTCGCCGCCACGCTGCGCCCCGTCGAATGGATCGCGATCCGCGGCAACTGGGGCAAGTCCTTCACCGCACCATCACCTGTCGACCAGCTGGGCGTTCTGGCATCGGCGGTCGCGACGGTGCCTGCCGCGTTCCTGCGCACGCCGCCCGGCGTGACCGCAGCGCCCGGCGAGGTCGGTCTCTTCGTGTCCGGCACGGCCCCCGGCCTGCAGCCCCAGAAGGCGACCAACTGGTCCGCCGGACTGGAAATCGAGCCGCCTTTCGTGCCGGGGCTCACCCTCAACGCCAGCTACTACAACATCGACCTGTCCGGCACGATCGGCCGGCCGGTGACCAGCGCCGATCTCACCGACTACTATGCCAACTTCCCGCAGCTCTACTCGGTGCGGCCCACCGGTCAGGAACTGGCCGCCTATCTGACGCAGTTCAATCCAGCCAACTTCAACTTCACGGTCGCCAACCCCACCTCGACCTCTCAGGCGCTGATCACTGCGGGCGGGGTCACCACGCCCGTCCTGGTTTCGCTCGATACCCGGTCGCGTAACCTCGGGACCGCGAAGCTCGATGGCATCGACTTCAGCGCCAACTACGTGCTCGACACCAGCTTCGCCTCGTTCGATGCGAGCGCATCGGGCAACTATCGCCTGTCGCAGAAGTCCCGCGCCCTGCCATCGCTCCCGATCGCGGACGACCTGGCGTTCAATACGCCCGTGTTCCGTATGCAGGGCACGCTGGGAACGACGATTGGCGGCCTTCGCGCACAGGTCACCTGGAACCACACGTCCGGCTACAAGCGCGGCACGGTCGAGTTCGGCCAGACCAAGATATCCGCGTTCGACGCCATCAACCTGTTCTTCAAGTACGACGTGAAGTCCGATTCGGTCCTGACGAGCAACCTGTCGTTCACACTGAACGTCCAGAACCTGTTCGACGCCGCCCCCCCCGAGTTCCGCAGCGCGACCGGGCTGGGTTACGACGCGACGCAAGGCTCCGCCTTCTCGATCGGCCGCATCGTGCAGTTCGGCGTGCGCAAGAACTTCTGACCGTGCGCGGCGAGGCCGGGCCACTGGTCCGGCCCCGACCGGACAGGGCGAAAAAAGCGGCTCCGGGGTCTTCCCCGGAGCCGTTCTTGTTTGATCGGAAAAGACAGCGCGTCGAGGCTAC
>NZ_BAAILP010000137.1:33273-41466 GCF_054589055.1 Novosphingobium sp. 11B
CATGACCCGCCCATACGGACTTCCCACTTCCGCTTCCCGCTGGGCCGTCACGCGCAGTCCCACGAAGTAGGTCCCCGGCACCGCGAAAGCGTGAGTGACGCTCACTGCGGCGCTACCGTCCTTGCGGAACTCCAGAGCCGCAGGATCGCTGAAACTGCCCTTCCCCTCGAAATCCCACTCCCCGCCGACGATGCGGCCAGTACCTTCTGGAAGGCGGGCATCGGCGGTCAGGGTGACCGGCTTTCCGGCGGCGACCTCGGCGCGCAGGCCGCCATTGGCCCGCAGCGCGACCACCGGCTGAATGCCCAGCCGCGCCGCTGCCGTCGGCGGCACGATAACCTGTCCGTCCTTGATGGAATAAGCGGTGCTCGGCGCCGGTGCGATGCCCTTTTCCACCCAGGCGCTGACGTCGAGCAGCGCCTGCTGCAGCACGCCGGTGAAAGTCACCAGCTCGGCGCTGCCCTGACCTCCATGTTCGGCATGCTCGGTGAACCAGACCCGGAAGGCGTCGTCGGCTTTCTTGCCGAGGTGCTCGCCTACCTTGGTACGATACCAGTCCGCACCCCACGGCCATGCCGCAGTGTCCGAGAGATTTTCGACGAGAATGACCTTCGCCCCGATCCTGCCGGTGGGCACGGCGCCTGCCGCTCCGATGGCGAACTGGGGACCGAGCAGCTTGGGCCGCTGGGGTCCCAACGGTTTGCCATCCGGGCCGCGATACTGGTTCCAGGTGTAGAAGTCCGGGGTCGGGACCTGATGCCGGTGATAGGTCTGCGCGGCCAGCCAGTTCGAGTTGTCGATCTGCACTTCGTCCCCGGCGGCAAGCTTGGCGAGAACGGCCGGATCGTTGCTCTGCAGGACCACGATCTTCCCGTCGACGCGCTGCAGCCGCAGCAGGGCTCCCGCCGCTGCGCTGCTGTTGACCTTCAGGTCGGCCGCGCTGCCGAAGTCACGCTGCGGAACGGCGTCGAGTTCGATGGCGACCGGCAGTTCGCTGCCTCCCGGACCAAGGAGCGCCTGCCACGCAAGCTCCGCCGTGCCCCGGGCCTGACCCATCTGCGGTTTGAGCGTGATCCCTAGCCGGTTCGCATCGGCCGCCATGATCAGCCGCACGACCTTCGCCTTTTGCTGGATACGGGCGTCGCGCAAGGACTTGGGCGGATCGAACCCTTCGTAGCCGGGCTTGGTCCAGAAGTCCGTGAAGTAGGTCGGGTCGGCCGCGAGCATGCCCGGATAAAGCACCGGAAAAGCGCCGACATAGCCGCGGGCGAGAGCACGCAGCTCGGGCAAGGGATAACCGAAGTCCAGGATCTCCCGAAGCGCCGAACGCTGCTCGGCGTCCAGCCCCTTGTACGGGTCCCCCGTTCCACCGACGTCGAAGGCGTCGATGATGCCGGGCAGTTTGTCTCCCAGGACCCGATAGGCATAGAGCGGCGCGGTGAAATTGTACGGCGTCGCCATCGCCGAACCCATGACGAAGGGAACCGCCCCGTCCCAGATCCCGGCCGTGTTCTCGATGCTGCCTACGGTCCGATAGGCGCCGCCGCTGCCGCCCCAGATATAGCCGTAAGGGCGCTTGCTCCCGTACATCCTGGCGGCGACGACGCGGGAGAACTGCGCCGCAGCTGCGTTGGCCCGGTAGGCCCCGATGGTCGGGTCGGTCGCGTAAGCGGGGCCCGAGTTGGCGCTGGCTCCGCCGCCGTTGGTCTCGATGTAATAGCCGCCATGGTTGACCGCGAAACCGATGTTGCCTCCGCCATCGCGCGTGTCCTTCTGCGCGAGGTTCTCGCTGTCCGGCACCGGGGTGACGTATTCGAAGAAGCGTCCTTCGTACTTTTCCTTGGGCGGGAGGTAGAAGGAAAAACGCATGTCCGTGCCGGTGAAGCCGCCATGCACGTAACGGTGCCGCACCGGTGCATCACGCCACTCGTCGATGTCGACATAGGGTTTCGTGAAGAGAGGATCGGCGGTCGCACCCGGCGGAACAGCTTCGGGCCAGGCAATCGCCTCTGGCGTTGGCGATGCAGCTTCGCCCGGAATGGCACCGGCAGTCAAAAGCAGTCCGGTGACGATGCACATGGCCGTACCCCGACCGCATCGCGAACGAAACCTGGCTGAACGTACCATTATCTCTCCCTGCCGTGTTTTTGTTTCGATCCTCGGATAGTGTAAGCGTCAAGGCGGGGCGCAAAGCTGAACTGCATCGTCCACGCGAATAAACGGGTGCCCTCAGGCGCGGGGGACTATCCGATACTGATCGATGTAGCCGCGGAAATGGTAACGGAGGACTTTGCCCTTCGAATTTCGGGCGAGGTAAGCTCCATCGCCGGGCGAGCAGCCGGCGTCAGGGGTTCTCGTAGAAGCATCGCCAGCCGGGCATCTTGCCCGCTGCCGCAACAATATCCTCGGCGCGCATCTTCGAGCGTCTTCCGGGGTATTGTGCTCACAGCACCCACACTCGGAGAATCATGCAACGATTGGGCACACTTTATGGCAGATATTCGCATCATGACTGCGATATCCCTTACCTGAATCACAAAAAAGTATCCTGTATCTTGGTGTGCACATGCAATGAGACGAACTCGATCGGCAGGGCAACGAGGGACTATGGACATGGACCGATTTGGAATCGATTCTCAAACGGTGTTCGGAATGCCTCCCGGGGATCACATCGATCTGGCGGCACGACTTGGCTGCGGGCATATTTCCATTGGCCTTGGCCCTGTCCCCTGGCGGCTCCCACAATTCGCACCATGGTCGCTGCGCGATGGGCGATCCGCGCGGCTCGAGGTGGTGCAACGGGCCGGGGATAAAGGGATAAGCCTGTCGCTTGGCGAAGGGTTTGCGATCCGCCCGGGCTCTTCGGTCTCGGGACTAGACAAGGATCTCGACCTCATGGCCGAAATGGGTGTGGTCGCAGTCGGCACGGTGGCAATCGAAACGGACCCGGCACGCGCCATGGATGAATTGGCTATACTGGCATCGATGACACACGATCGCGGTCTCGGCCTCTATCTCGAATTTGCGCCTCCTCACGCCTTTCCCGGCCTTCAGCACGCTTTGGACGTACTGGACGCGCTGGGGTCGCCGCACGCCAAGCTGATCATCGACGCCATGCACCTGTTTCGCTGCGGCAATAGCGCGGAACAGGTCGTGCAGCTTGATCCCCAGCTTCTGGGACGCGTGCAGATGTCCGATGCGGCAATGGTAGGCCCCGGCAAGCCGTACATGGAAGAGGCGTGCTTCGAACGATCCCTTCCCGGCGAAGGGGAACTCCCCCTGAAGGCCCTCGCAGCTGCCCTTCCCCCGCATGTCCCGGTCTGTCTCGAAGCGCCAAACCGGATCGAGGCGCGGGATATCGCCAGCCTTGAAGACTACGCCGGGCGGGCGATGCGGCAGGTCCGTGCCCTGTTCTGAAACACGCGCACTGGACCGCCGCGCGCGTTCTGTGCTTGAGATGCATCCATGAGCATCGCCGCCAAAACCCGTACCCCCCTGGAAGTCGCCGCGGAACGCCTTCGCGAAATTTCGCTCGCCAGTCCGGAGGGCACGCTCCTCGGGAGCGAAGAGGCGCTCATCGTCCAACTCGGTTGTGCGCGCGCCACGGTACGTCAGGTCGCCCGCCTGCTGGAGCGAGAAGGCCTGCTGCGCGTGCGGCGCGGCATGAACGGCGGGTACTTCAGCGCACGCCCGGACGCCGACACGATCGAAGCGACCGTCAGCGCGTATCTCGAGACGCTCGACATGGAACCCAGCGACGTGACCGTGCTTGCCTCGGCGCTATGGGTGGAGGCGGTGCGCAAGGCCGCAAGCCGCGATCCTCAGGCGATCGAGCCGACATGCAGCCGCCTGAAGGAAAAGATCGCGGCGCTCAAGGATGAGGCCACCTTCGATGCGGTCAGGGTGCTCGAACGCGAGACGCAGGATGCGATCTTCGCGCTGGCGCAGAGCGAATACATCAAACTCATCTTCGATATCAACTCCGCCTTCTCCCGGCGCCGTTTCGCAGAGCCGATCGAGGACAACGACAGCGCCGAGCATCGCGTGTTCGTGCGCGAGTGGCGGAACGCGAAACTGCTCGAACTTACCGCGATTGGCCTCGGTGACGGCGAACTTGCGGTGCTCGGCGCGCAGCTGAGCCGAAAGATCTGGCATTCGCGCCTGAAGCGCCGCTTCGTCGCGCTAGCCGCTGATACGTCAGCGTCTAGCCGGCAACGCGGATAACGCGTAGCGGCGGGATGCAAATTAAGAACCCTTTATTCCGCCGCCGATCGATGATGAATCCAATGGGTTAGTGGCGAACACGCGATGAAATCTCGCTGCCTAGCCGCGCATATCGCTTGAGCGTTGTACAGACCCACTAAAAGAGGATACTTTTAGTGGACGGCCGCTGTCCTCGCCCCATACTGATCTCCCAAAGAAGAATCGCGCGCCGCGACAAGCGGGCACAAGGGAGAGGTTGCATATGACTGGAGAGCTCGTTTCCGCATCGGCCGAGTGGCGTCGCTACTGGCCGGTCGTGCTCGCCTCTTCGATCGGCTTCTCGTTCATGTCGTTCATGACCCCCGCCGCCGGGGTGTTCATGGACCCGCTGGCGCGCGACTTCGGATGGGACCGCACGCAGCTTTCGAGCGGCCTTGCCGCAGCTGCCCTGATTTCCATCGTGCTCTCGCCGTTCATCGGGGCATTGATCGACCGCAGCGGAGTGCGCCGCATCGCCTTGCCGGGCCTTGTGCTCACGACTGCGTCCATCTGCGCCTTCGCGCTGGCGTCGGGCTCGTTCGTGCAGTGGATCGTCTTGTGGCTGGTGTGGGGGGTGTTCGTCCTGTTCGTCCAGTCGACGCTCTGGTCCACCGCCGTGGCGGCCACTTTCACCAAGGGCCGCGGGCTGGCCCTTGGCATAACCATGTCAGGCACCGCGCTGGCGCAGGTCATCGCGCCGCCCCTCAGCAACTGGCTGATCACACATTTCGGCTGGCGGGAAGCATTCGTAATTCTGGGACTGGGCTGGGGCGGCGTTGCCTTCATCCTGTCCGTGCTGTTCCTCAGGGGCAAAAGTGCGGCCGCCACGCCCGGTGAACGCCGAGCCCAGAAACCGGCACCGGCCTCGGACGTGCCCGGCCTGACGATCGCGCAGGCCTGGCGCAGTGTCGCGCTCTGGAAGGTCGCGATCGCCACCTTCCTTATCCTGACCGCGACCATCGCCGTCGTGGTGCATCAGTTCCCCATTCTGGTCGAGGCCGGGGTCTCGCGCGAAAGTGCCGCCTGGCTCGTGAGCTTGTCCGGGATCGCCGGCGTTGCGGGCAAACTGATCACCGGAACCCTGGTCGATCGCTTTCATGCCCGCTGGATCGGCGGCCTGACCCTGGCGTCGACCGCTATCGCCTGGCCCCTGCTCATGGACGGGGTCGCCACTCCCGCGCTGGTTGTCGTGGGTATGATGATCAGCGGCTATGCGGCCGGCACGAAGATGCAGCTGTGCAGCTACCTGACCGCGCGCTACGCAGGCCTTCGCCATTACGGCGCGATCTTCGGCGTGATGACGAGCATGATCGCGCTGGCCTCGGCCATCGGCCCGCTTTCCGCCGGCGTGGCGCACGACGCCTTCGGCAGTTACTCCCCCCTTCTCCTCACCGGTGTCAGCATTTCGATCGTCAGTGGCCTGATCGTGCTCAGCCTCGGCGCTTATCCGGACTGGACGCCCGCCGTGTCCGACGATGGCGAAGGCGCCCCAGAATGAGCGGCGTTCCGGGCCGGATCCGGAGGCCCGACCTTCCGCTGGCGGTCGTCATCGGCGCCGGCGGGATGGGCTCGGCCGTAGCAAGGCGCATGGCGCAGACCCACCGCGTGCTGCTGGCCGACATCGATGGTGAGGCAGCCCGTGCACAGGCCGATGCACTCGCCCGTGACGGCGCGGATGTCCATCCGCTCGCATGCGATGTCACCGACACCGGCGCGGTCGCGGCACTCTCCTGCATGGCGGAGGGCCTGGGCGGGTTTCGCTCCCTTGTGCACGTTGCGGGCCTGTCGATCGCGGCCGACGATTTTGCGAAAATACTGGCGGTGAACCTGCGTGGACCAGCGCTGGTTGCGGCAGCGTTGCGGCCGCTCGCCCGGCCGGGTGCAAGCGCCATCCTCATCGCGTCGCTGGCCGCCCACAGCGTCCGTCCGTCACCAGCCTTGATCGAGGTCCTGGGAATGCCCGCCGCACCGGACCTCGCCGACCGCGTCGCCGGGGTACTGGGCGCCGAGAATGCCACGCCTGCGGCCGCCTACGCGCTCTCGAAGGTCGGCTTGCTCCAGATGGCACGGCGCGAGGCGGCGGACTGGGGCCGGGTCGGCGCGCGTATCGTGTCGCTGTCGCCCGGCCTTATCGCGACGCCCATGGGCGCGCTTGCCTATGAGAAGAGCGCGGGCAAGCGGGCAATGTTCGCACAGACCCCGTTGTCGCGCGAAGGCGCCATGTCGGAAATCACCGACGCCGTCGAATTCCTTGTTTCCGATCGCGCATCGTTCATCAGCGGGACCGATCTGCTCGTGGACGGCGGGCTTTCCGCCGCGCTCGGATATCCGCAGGGATAGCCGCTCTAAGCCACTCGTTTGCCGCATTTTCCGAGTCATCAGGTGATTCTACCTGATTAGAAAATGCTCTAGGCGCGATGCACGGCCGCATCGAGAAAGTCCGCGGCGGCCTCGTCAAGTACGAGACCCGGTCCGTTCACGCCAAGGCTTGCCCTCAGGAGGGCGACATCCTTGCGCAGGAGCGCCGCGCCGTGCTCGAAGTCCTCGGGACGCGAAAGTCGCGCATAGACCTCGAAGCCGAAGCTGCGGCCGCTGCTGCCCTTGATCAGCTCTGCCGCCGCCTTGCGGTCTATGCCGAGCGCCTCGCCTGCCGCGAGGGCGGCATGAGCCAGTCCCATGTTGGCCGCCATCAGCGAATTGTTCACGATCTTCGCGCGTTGCCCGGCTCCGGCAGCCCCGAGGTGCACCAGCAGCCCGGCGAATGCCTCGAAAACCGGCTTCGCCTTTGCGAAGGCTTCCTCCGCGCCGCCGCACATCACCGTCAGGGAGCCTGCCGCTGCCGCCCCGCCGCCGCCGCTGACAGGGGCATCGACAAATGCGATCCCGGCCGCTTCGCAGCGGCGCGCCAGGCGCTCGCAGCTTTCGGGCAGAATCGTGGAGTGGATCGCCAGCAGGCTGCCCGGTCGCATCGCGGGCAGCAATTGCTCGCAAATAGCGGCAACGCCGGCATCGTCGACCACACAGATACCCACGTGATCGGCCCAGGCGGCAAGTTCCGGCAAAGATGCCGCCGCCAGGGCGCCTTGCGCCACGAACGGGGCGAGCGCCTCCGGCCGCCGCGCCCAGACCGTCAGCGAGAAGCCTGCGGCGAGCATACGCTCGGCCATGGGCGCGCCCTGGCTGCCCAGGCCGACGAAGGCGGTCCGGATGGGCTGCGTGTTCATCATGCGTCCCACGGCAGACCTTCCCGGTGGTTCCTGATCATCGCCAGCACCGCGCCCTGGATCACGGAAGCCTTCGGCCACCCTGCATGGACGGCGTACTGCAGGACGAACTCCTGCAACTCGTCCGCGGTGCAGTTGCCGCTCGAAAGCGCCGCGTAGAAGTGCGTCTTGATCGGCGTCGCCGCGCAGCTTTCGGAGACACCGACCAGCGTGATCCATCGCCGCGAGCGTTGGTCCAGTGCGCCGCGCCTCCACATTTCCCCGAACACGAAATTGTCGATGCCCGCCTCGAAATACGGGGTCATCGGCGGCGGTCCCGGAAAGCCCATGACCGTGTTGAATTCGTCTATGCCGTCCCGCACGCGGAAATCCGGATCCCAGGGCTCGGCCCTGATCGCGTCGTATTCGCTGACCTGCTGCCCCAGCGCCATCGTCACGCGGGTGATCGCCCGATCCAGTTCCACGCCGCGCGACCACCCGGCATAGACGGCGAGGTGCAACGCCGCCTCTCGCAGCTCCGGCTGGGTCAGTTCACGGGTAACCAGAGCGCCGCGAATGTAATCCTCGACAAGATCGGCCGGGCCGTTGCTGCTGGCCGCGCTGGCGATCGAGATCAGGTAGCGGGCGCGCATCTCGAGGCCCGGCCGCGCCCAGATTTCCGCGAAGATGAAATCGCGCCAGCTCGCCTCGGTCGGCGTGGCCGGACCCTCGTGCTCGCGCGCGGTGG
>NZ_BAAILP010000137.1:41540-67636 GCF_054589055.1 Novosphingobium sp. 11B
ACCTCGTGCTCGCGCGCGGTGGCGCGCAGCGCGACCTGCGCACCGCGCGCCGAACGTTCGTGGGGATCGAGCAAGGTCATTATCGTCCCTTCAGCCCCGGATCGAATCGATGACGGCCTGGGTGATGCCCGGCTTGCCGGGATCGCCCGCCATGAATTCGGCATGTTTCTTCTCGATGAAGGCATCGGGGTTCGCGGCGACCTCGGCCAGCGTCGTCCAGACCTCCTCGTGGGTGGGCACGACGATCTCCCCGCCCTCCATCGCATCGGACAGGATCCGTGCCGTCTCGGGCTGCGACTTGACGAACAGATGGCTTCCGGGCGCGCGCATCGTGTAGCCTTCGCTGAAATGCTTCATCGCATCGGGCGAGGTCGTCATGACCGGGCCGGGACACAGGCAGCTCACGCGAATCCCGAACTGCATGAGATAGAGCGCGAGGTTCTGCGACATGGACAGCACCGCCGCCTTGGACGCCGCATAGTGAATGCGGCTCGCGGCGAACGGATAGAGGCCGGCGAAGCTGGCCGTATTGACGATGTGCCCCTCGCCGCGTCCCATCATGCGCGGAACCACAATGGCGTTGGCGCGCACCATGCCGAAGAGATTGACGTCGAACATGCGCTGCCATTCGGCGAGCGGGATGTCCTCGGGATTGCCGCCCGAGAGTATCCCTGCATTGTTCATGTGGATGTCGAGGGGGCCGAGCGCGGCTTCGGCGGCATCGATGGCTTCCAGCACCGACGCCTCGTCGAGCACGTTGCAATGCAGCCCGGTGCTCTCCGCGCCCAGTGCGCGCACGAGTTCGGCGGTCTCTTCGGCCCCGTCCCTCGATATGTCGGCAACCGCGACGCGGGCGCCGCGGCGGGCCCATTCGAGGGCGATCTGGCGACCGATGTTCTGCCCGGCGCCGATGATCAGCGCCGTCTTGCCTTCGAATGTAGACATCTTCCCGTTCCTCTCCCGTTATTGTTCGCGGCCGGCGCTCAGATCCCGGCCGCGTAAAGCAGGTCCGAAGCCGCATTGATGCCCGCCCGGAACTCGGCCTCTGCGGTATCTGCGGTGTAGTCCGCAGGCACGACCTCAAGGTCGAACACGCCCTCGTAACCGGCTTCCAGGACGTCGTTCATCATGCGGCCGAGCGGCAGGTCGCCCTGCCCGACATGCAAGCGCCCGCCCGGTCCGGAGATGGCGATGTCGCCGATCTGGACAAGCGCGATGTGCGGCATGGCGCGCTTCAGGGTCTGGGCAAGGCCCCGCTCCATCCAGTTGTTGCTGAAGTCGGAAACGATCCCGAGCCCGGTTCGCTCGGCGATGTCCACCGCGTCGGCAAGGCGCGTGCAGAACGAAACACTGGTGCGCAAGCTGGGTTCGAAGGCAGCGATCACGCCGTTTGCGCGGGCATGCTCGACGGTCGGCGCGACGGCCTGCGCGAACAGCGCCACATCCTCGTCCCAGTCGCAGCGCACCGTCCGACCGCTGGTGAAATAGATCGAATGGCCGCCATGCGCCGCGACCAGGTCGATCATCGCCTTGTGCGTTTCGCGCGTCGCATCCCACGTCTCGGGCGCGGCGAGCTGGAAACCTGCGGTGATGAGCGTGCTGATGCGGATACCGGCATCGTCGAGCGCACCAAGGTGGCGCTCTGGATCATCCGCGATCTTGTTCATCAGCAGGCCCGCGTGCGTGACGCCCACGTCCTTCCACAGTGCCAGTTCGCGCTCGAACGGCCACCGGAACGTGCACATGGCATCCAGAGACAGACGCGGATGGGTCACTGCGCTTCACCCAGGGCCGTCTCCAGCCGGAGAATTTCGCTTTCGAGCCAGCGCACTTCGCTGAAGTTCTCCCGCCCCGCGCCTTCGAGCACCGCCCGCTGGGCTGCAAGCTGGACGCCGAGCGCGTCACGATGCCCGGGCTCCCCGGCGGGAATGGCCTCGGCCAGATGGAGCGCGTGGAGCGGCTTGCCTTCCTCCAGCAGCGCCCTCGCCCGCCCGAGCACCGGCGCATGGCCTCTCGCGAGCGCGACGAGTTCGGGAAACACGGCCTGGGGCGGAACCGAATAGAGTTCGGTGGAGGATTCGTAGCGGAACCAGCCCAGATGCTCCTCCCAGATGGAACGCACGATCCAGGGCACTTTGCCGTGCCCTTGCGGGATGGCGAGTTCCTCGGGCAGGCGGATGGTATCCATCAGTTCCCACAAACCCTTGCCTGCGTTCATGCCCTCGAAGGTCCGGTCGCGCAGGTACTGCGCCGCATCGCGCATGCGGGTCAGGCGGGAGCGGATCTCGGCCGCGCCGCGCACCGGCTCCCCGTGGCCCGTGATGAGCACTTCGGGTTCGAGATCGATGACACGCTGCACGCTGTCGATGTACCACTGCACATAGCGATAGCGCTCGCCCCGCACGGTGTAGAGATTGGGCACGTGGCCGAAGATCGGCCCGGTCATGTTGCCGGTGAAGACGATACGCTCCCGCGGCAGCCAGACGGCAAGCGAGTCGACCGTTTCCCCGCCCTTCACTGACAGCAGCTCGAATGCGCGGCCGCCCTGTTCGAAGCGGTGACTGTCCTGGAACGTGGTGGTCAGCACCGGCTCGGGCCGCTCGGTCAGCTCGCGCTTCTGGTCGCGGCTCCACAACCGGCGAGAGCGCGTGCCCATGGCAGGGCCGAGGTCGCGGTACTGCTTGCGCACGAACGGCAGGTTCGCCTGCCCGATGGTCTCCACGTCCGGGCCGCTGAAGGTCGGCCAGCCGCCGATATGATCCTCGTGGCTCTGGGTCAGGACGATCCTGCGGATCGGCTGGTCCGAGACGGCATCGAAGCGGCGCCTGTTCTCCGCCGCGCTATAAATGATGCCCGTGTTGACGAGGACGTTGCCGTCCGCAGTCGTCACCAGATAGAGATTGGACACGTCCCTGGACATGAAGATGCCATGGCCAAGATCGACCGCATCCTGCCGCCCGGCGCCGTCGTTGATGATCTGGGCATTGAGGGGTTCGTTGGCGTCCCGAGCCGTCTGGGTCATGTCCATTCTCCCGAAGTCTTTTTCTGTGCCGCAGCGAAATCGGCTGCTCAGACCTTCACTTCCACCCGAACCGGAAAGCGGTCGAGGTAGAACGCGAAGCGCTCCCGAAGCGCCGGGATGTCGAGGTTGAAGTCACCGGCGAGGTCGTAGACCACCCGCCCGTCCTTGCCGCGCGGATGGCTGTCCATGTATTCGCGCATGTCGGCGATGCTGTCCTCGCTCCAGGGGAGCCCGGCGAACTCCAGCACCTTCTGCGCGGTCCCGACATCGTCGGCGATGACGTCGCCGAACAGGATATCGAGCCGCTGGCCCTGAGGCACCGTGTCCATGTCGCGCAAATACGCGCGCAGCATGCGCTCTATGCGATCGACCCAGTAGGCAACATGCGCCTGGATGTCCGGCTGCTTCTGGTGCGCGAGGACGGAAAGGCCCCGCATGGTCAGCACCGACTGCAGCAATGCCAGCGGGTCGCGGTGGATCTGGACGACGTAGGCGTCGGGATAGTTGGCGACGAGCGCGGGTATCTGCTCGGAATGCTGGTTGCCCTTGAGGATCCAGCGCCGGTCCGACGGGAACTGGTGAGCGATGGCCTTGAGCATCCGCTTGCCATAGGCATAGTGGGGCGTCTGGTCGTGGCCGAGCAGATGATCGCGCCAGCGCGGCACCTCTGCCATCCATTCCCACTGATAGGTGGTGAAATCGGGCATCTGCAGTTCGTTCTCGCCGCAGGCGTGGTCCGGCGAATGCTCGTGCATCGCGGCCATGATGGCGTTCTGCTTCATCCGGTCCCAGTGCGCGCTGGAACGCAGCCAGCGCGGATCGACCCCGTCCGGCCCCGGCGCTTCGCCGGGCGCGAGCACTGCCTCGGAGCCGAGGTAGACCGGCAGGTGGCGCAGCCGGCGATCGGCGGCGATCAGGTTCTCGAGATGCGTGGTGCCCGAGCGCGGCAGGCCGACGATGATGATCGGGCGGTCGATGACCTCGCGATCGACCTCGGGATGCGCATCGAGGTAGGCCTTGTTCTTCAGGCGGTTCGCGACCTGCTTGACGCAGGCGGCGCGGAAGTTCGCCTTGGCGAAGCGCCACAGGTTGGGATTGCTCCCGACCTCTTCCAGCAGCAGCCCCAGACGTTGGGTGAAATCGCCCGGCCCGAAGTCGGACAAGCCCGTCTGAGCCTGCGCGTCTGCAAGGACGGCTTCGACGGTCATGTCCAGCGGCTCGGCCTCGGCGGCCTCCAGCTCGGCCCGCCGCTCGGCGGGAAGCACCGGGTCGCGGAACTGCTCGACGCGGAAAACCTTGGTCTTGACCTCGGTTGCGGTATCGGACGTGCTCATGCGCGGCGCTCCAGCGAGGTGTTGAGCTTGCCGGCATTGGCCATCCAGCCGCCGTCGACCTTCACCAGATCGCCGGTGTGGTAACGCGATGCATCGCTCATGAAGTAGACCCCTATCCCTTCGAAATCCTCGGGCGCGCCGAACCGCGGGATAGGACAGCGCTCACGCACTTGTGCGCCGAGCGGGGAATCGGGGCCCTGATCCTTGACGGTCTCGCTCTCGGTGTATCCGGGGCAGACGGTGTTGGCCCGAATGCCATATTTGCCCAGATCGACGGCGATCCCCCGGGCCAGCGACGCCATCGCGCCCTTCGAGGCATTATAGTGCTGCATGCCGATCGAGCCGGTCACGGCGGACAGGCTCGCACAGAACAGGATCGACCCGCCTGCGTCGCCCGCCTCCGCACGGTCCCGCATATGGCGCGCGGCCTCACGGGCGAGGTAGAATGCGCCATGCTGGTTGACCGACAGCAGCGAATGCCACGCCTCGCCGGTCATGTTGGTGAAGCAACCCTGATTCATCATCAGGCCGGCATTGGCGATGGCACCATCCACGCGGCCCATCGTCGATACGGCCTCCGCAAAAGCCTCGATCACCCGGTTCTCGTCGGACACATCGACTTCCTGCGTGAGCACCTTGGCACCCAGGCCGCGCAGCTCGTCCGCCGCGACTTCATTCTTGTCCTGGCGCCTTCCCCAGATGACAAGGTCGCCGCCGGCCTTTGCAATGCCCCGGGCAAAACCCAGGCCGATGCCGGCATTGCCACCGGAAATAACCACGACTCGCCCCTGCAAGTCCCACGGTAGACGAGCCATCGCCGCTCCACTCCACTATCTGTTTTTCATCGGCCGAACGACAAGACCGTCTCGGCACGTGGATTAAAAACAGTATCCTTTATATATGTCAAGTCGATCAACTGGCGTGGCCTTGCCGCTAAATTCAAGCAACCATTCGGAATGAGCGGAAAAATGCACCACCCGCTCCATGCCGGATCTGAGAGACACAGCAAGATCGCGGAGACGATCTACTTTCCTGAGGAATCAACCCGGACAAACGGCGGCAGCCTTCGACCGCTCATGCCTTTCGTCGCAAACGATCGGCACGGCCTTTCAACTCCATGTGAGCCAAGAGAAATCATATTGCAGACCCTTGCTCAGAGCCCGAAATAGACATACAGTGTACTTTAATTAGTCAATCAGGGTGAGGATCAATGGTGCGTCAACGCGGCCTCCCGCCCCACGGCGGCAAGGAACCCGCGCGCCTCTCGCGATCGGTGCTGCACAGTCTGATGCAGGATCTGCGCGATGGCCGGTACGAACGCGGAGAACGGTTGCCAGCGGAACGCGTTCTCGCGCAGGCTCTGGGTGTCAGCCGCCCCATCATTCGCGAAGCTCTGCACGCGCTCGACCTGCTCGGCGTGGTCGAGACGCGAGTGGGATCGGGCACATATGTCGTCGATGCGCATCGCGACCTCGGCAACCAAGTCTTGCACGCTTCCGCCTTCGAAGTTCTCGGCACTCTCTCGACTCTGGAATGCTCTGCCCTGATTCATGCTGCGGGCCTAACCGACAAGACACTGCTGGACGCGCTTGCGGAAAGCCTGGAGGGGGCAATCCGCGCGGATGCCGACTTCGAAAGTTGGCACCATGGTCTGGCGGAATTCCACGTCACCCTCGCGAAAGCGGGAGGAAACGAAGTCCTCAGCCTCATGATCGGGCAGCTTTGGCAGGTCCGCCTCGGCACCTCGACAACACACAGTCTTGTCCAGCGGGCGTGGCTGGCGGGATCGCTTGCCGACCACGAAACCCTTAGGCGGCTTCTGGCGGCCTTGCAGGCCGGCAACCACGATGTGGCGGGCCGGGAACTCAGGGCCGAGCACGACCGGGTCCTTGCAGCGGTCCTCGACATCCACGCCGAGGACGAAGTGGCGCGCGCTCGCGAATCCGTATCGCAGTTGCGCGCGAGATTCGTGCTGCCGCCTGCGGGATTCGGGCGCATGCCCACGTCCCGGTAATCCCAGAAGGAACACCGGCATGGCGAAAGCACATGCCTTCAATTGAGGGCCGAAGCGGCAATGCCCGCTTCGGCCCGTCTTCGTGCATCCTGCCAGTCAGAACGTGTAGCGCACTCTCGCACCATACATTCGCGGATCACCGTAGTACCGCGACGTGAAGCCGCGCGAACCCGAAAGGCTGCGTGCCTCGTAATACCGCTTGTCGAATGCGTTCGTCACGAAGACCTGGAGATCGACGGGGGCGTCGAACGGCTTCTCCCAATTCAGGTTGAAGTTGACCAGGTCATAGCTTGGCGCAACTTGCGTATCGTAATTGGGATCCGAGGGGGCGAATACGCTGTAGACCCGGTTCGGCAAGGACGCATCCCTGCCGTAAAAGACCGAGCCAGTGTAGACATACGTAGCACCCAGGCTGACCTGACCCACCGAGTCGGGAAGCGGAAGCGTGTAGTTGGCCGTGACCGAGAGCTTGTGGTTCGGCGTGAACTGCAGGCGGCTGCCCTCGACCGGAGTGCTTGCCACGAGGTTGTAGCCACCGACCGGCTGCGTCGAGAGATCCGGCGCAATGAACTCAAGCAGCTTCGTGTTGAGATAGGCGTAGCTGGCCTGAAGCGTGAGGCCCTCGAACGGAGAGATCGACGCTTCCGCTTCGAGGCCCCAGATCCGCGCCTTGCCGGCGTTGACCACGGCCGGGCCAGAGGGCAGGTTCGGCGCGATGCCGTTGGTATCGACGAACGAGACCTGCAGCTGCATGTCCTGGAAGTCGTTATAGAACCCCGAAAGATTGAAGCTGCCCGGCATCGCCCCGTGCCAGCTCGTCTTGATTCCGCCTTCATAGACATCGACGCGCTCGGGCTCGTAAGTCTTGAAACCTACTGCCGCCAGCGGGCTGACCGACCCCTGCCGGTAGCCTCTTGCATACTTCGCGTAGACCATGATGTCCGGCATGATCTTGTAGTTCAGCCCGATCATCCACGTCGGCGCCTTCGAGCTCTGGCTATAGCGCTCGAGGCACGTCGCGGGTGAGCCGCCATACGTGAGGGCGGGGTTGGTGCACGTGAACGTCGGGGTGTTCCAGCCGGTGGCTGCGGCATAGGACGCCACCATGTTGGTGGAACTGCCCGTCGTCTTGTCCCAGGTATAGCGGATGCCGGCATCGAGCGTCAGGGCCGAGGTCAACTTGTAGCTGCCCTGCGCATAAGCGGCCATGTTGCGGAACGCCACGCGGCCGACATTGAAGTTTCTGCTGCCCGTGGCGGTCGCCGCGCCGGTGACGGCCGAGGCATCGGTGCAGGCAAATTCCGCCCACTCCGCTTCACTGTCGCACAAGACCCCGTTCATGCTCTGCGAGCCCGCCCAGCCGAGCGGCAGGCTGCGCTCATAGTAGAGGCCGGCCTGCCAAGTCAGGTTGCTGCCGAAGTTGGTGCCCTGAAACTGCAGTTCCTGCGTGAACGTCTCCTGCTGTCCACTGTGAAGGCCCGGCGGGCTGATCGATGTATCGCTGCCCCAGCCCTTCCCGACATACTGGCTGGGCACGTTGACGGTCCTGAAATAGGGCGCGGTGCTGGTCGGAACCCGCAGCGTGTTGCCGAGCGGAACCCATACGCCGAACAGGTCGATCGCCTGGTCCTGAATGATCTGCCCATAGCTGTTGATATTCTTGATCGTGAGATTGTCGCTGACCTGCCACTTCAGCGAATTCACGATCTGCCAGGTCTCCAGCTTCTGGTACGCCCATGGCAGGGCGTTGGTCACCGTGAGATCCCCGGCATCGCGATCCCGCTGGATCTGCTGGCAGCTGTACCCGTTGGGACCGTTGGTGGCGACGCTGGCGGCACTGCTGGCATAGCAGTCGGTCGTCCTCGAGGCCGCGCCGTTGGTCTTCGAGCGGGTATAGGAGATGACCGTGTAGTTCTCCACGTTGTCCGAGAGGTCGGCGACCGCGCTCACCCGCGCGGCGACATAGCCCACGTCCACGAAATCGCGGGGACCGACACCCGAGATGTTGCGCAGATAGCCGTCCCGCTCCTGGGTATCGACGCCAAAACGCAGTCGGAAGCTCTCGCCGACGGGCAGGTTGAGCACTGCCTGCACGCGTTTCATATCGTAGTTGCCGGCGGACGCCTCGACATATCCCTCGAAGTCGTAGGTCGGGCGATTGGGGACGAGGACAACCGCGCCGCCGGTCGTATTGCGACCGAACAGGGTCCCCTGCGGCCCCTTGAGAACCTGGACGCTTTGCAGGTCGAACAGATGGCCCGGGCCCGCACCGTCGCCCGAGGCGCTCAAGGGCGAGGAACGCGGCACGACCGCATCCGCGAAATAGACGCCAACCGAGGTCGTGGTGCGCGCCTCCTGGGTGAACCCGCGGATGGCAAAGGAGGCAAAGTCGGCCCCGTACCGCGAGTTTGCCGTCAGCGACGGCGTGTAAGTCGCGAGATCCTTGGCGGAGAACACGTTCTGGCGATCAAGCGCCTTCTGGTCGAACACCGTCATCGAGATCGGCACGTCCTGGAGGCGTTCCTCGACGCGGCGCGCGGTGACGATGATATCGCCCACAGAAGGAGACCCGGCATTGTCGTCCCCGCCCTGATCCTGAGCGATAGCCGCCTGCAGCGGGATGGTCGCAAGCGTGGTGGATGCCAGGAGCACCAGCGCGGTCTTCTTCATTTTCTCTCCCTCCGGGCGAGACGCGGTTCGCGCTCACCGATGATTGCCCGCCCCGACTGATCGCGGGTCACGTTTCTCTCGTGCGGCGGCCTCCCGTTGCTGAGGCAATCGGGGATACGACCAATTAAGGGACCTGTTATCTTGAATTTTGAGATTCGGTCAAAGCGCTGTGGCGATTTCCGGCTACTCTAATCGAAGCTCGACGTAACGAGAGACCTTGCTGAGGCTGCAGTGCCCACGGAATGGTCCGATTATTGGATGCGTCGATAGCCGAGCCCGTTGCCGCCCTGACAAGGCTCGTCACCGATCATGGAGTGCAATCCGTCGACGCAGGATTGCCGCGGTGCAGAGGCAGCTTCAGCAGAAACGCGGTGCCGCGTCCCGGTTCGCTCTGGCATTCGATTAGTCCGTGATGGCGGGTCATCACCGTGTGAGCGAAGCTGAGCCCCAGACCGGCACCGTTGATCCTCGGCCCCAGGCCGACCGGTCCGCGGCGAAAGCGCTCGAAGATCGCCTGCCGCAGACCCGGCTCTATGCCCGGCCCCTGATCCTCGATCGCGCACACGGCCCAGTACGCCCCATCGCCACGCGGCTGACAGGACAGCGAGCAGGTGATCGTGGTCCCTTCCGCGCTGTACTTGATGGCATTGCCGATGACGTTGACCAGCACTCTGGTCAGCAACGAGCGCTCGACCGTGACCAGCAGCCGCTCGTCCGCGTGGGTTACGATGCCGATCGATTTGGCCTTCGATTGCGGCCAGAGATCGTCGATCGCATCCATCAGCATGTCGCCGAGGTCCACCTCCTCTAGGGCGTACTCCAGATTCTCGGCGCGGGCCAGTTGGACGAAGCCGTCCGCGAGTTGCAGGGTGCGTTCCGCGTAGTGCCGGATCACGCCGGATTCCCTGGCCGCAATGCGGTCTGCAGACGCGGTTTCAAGCACGGCCAGAATGGACGCCTGGGGCGAGCGCATGTCGTGGGTGAGAAGTTGCACCACGTCGTCGCGTTGTTTCTGCGCGGTCTTGGCGTCGCTGATGTCGACGAAGCGGATGACCCAGCCGACGCGCGTACCCTCCGCCGAAGTCTGTCCCGCCATCCCGAGAAGGAAGAAGCGCCCCTGATCGAGCTGGACCTCGCAAGCGAGCGGTTCCTCAGCGGACGGAGGAAAGCGAACCGGATCGCCGCTGCCGATGAGGCGGCAACGGCTCAGGATCGAGGCCGCGCCCGTCTTCTCTTCCAGTCCTCCATCCGGGCCGGCGAAGAGCTTGCGCGCGGCGACATTCGCTAGCAGGATGTCGCCGTTCAGATCGGCCACGATCGTCGCGTCCGGCAACTGGTCGAGGCGGTCGGCCACGAAATGGCGCATCTCCCGGTTGCGGGTGATCGCGGCGTTCAGCAGTGCGATCGTGTAGGCGACGCCCCTCTCGGTATGAACGACGTTCCTTTGCGGAACGAGCATCGGCTGTTCCTGCAGACGTTCGAGCTGTGTACGCATGAACCGTTCCGTCGCTGCGAGCTGTCTCCAGCCCCAGATGGGATAGGCCAGCACCAGCCCGGCCAACGCAGCAGAAGGCGGCAGCCAGATGCGCAGCAGTATCAGGGCGCAAAGCGAGAGGCCCAGCACCAGCGCCGAGCACAGCGCCAGGCAGGTCAGCGCCGGCATCCGCCTGAACGGCCCCAGCCCCATCATCAGCATCCACAGCGGCAGCAGTCCCGCGATCAGGCAGGCGGACAGGTCGGCCTGCGTCATCATCGTGCCGCCGCGCAGCCCCTGAAGCAGATAAGCCTGGATCTCGAGCCCGGACATCACGCCGCCGGCAGGCGTTGCGTACCGGCTGCCGAGGCCCGACGCCGTCACGCCGACGAGCACGATCTTGCCCTTCAACAGTTCGGCGGGCACTTCCCCGGCCAGAACCGCTGCGGCCGAAACCTCCGGCCAACGCCCGGTGCCACCGCCGAACGGTATCAGCCCGGCCTGCGATGAGACATGCCCACCCCCGGCAAGGGATTGCGCCATGACGCGCATCAGCAGCCGCGCCCCGTCAGGCCCTTCATCCGAACGCGGCGCCGCGCGCACGACACCGTCCGCATCCGGCGCGATGGTGGCGGCGCCGATCCCGGCGGCAGCCTTACGAAGCGATTCTATCGGAAGGATGGTCGTGGCGTCGTTTTCGGATGAAGCACCCGGCAGGACCGGCAGGAAGACGGGAGCACCGCCCGCCCTAGCCCGGGCCATCGCGCCTGCCAGCGCATCGTCGTTGGCCGCATCGGTCGGCTCGGTGAAAAGCACATCGTAGCCGATCGCCTTCGCCCCCGCCGCATTGAGCCGGTCGATGAGCGCGGCATGGGTCGCGCGGTTCCATGGCCAGCGACCGATCCTTCCTACGCTGTCGTCATCGATCTCGACCAGCAGGATCGCATCGGACGACGGCGACGGAACGAGTTGCAGCAGGTGATCGTAGATGCCGTTGTCGAACCGCTCCATCGTGCGGTCCATCGTCATGAGCATGACCAGCAGGCTGGTGACGATGACGATCAGCCACCACTGGGTACGCAGCTTGAGATGCCGCCGTAGCCTCACCAGTTCCCCTCGACCCTCAACTCGCCGTAGTCCGACCATTGGGTACTGACCTTGCCCTCCACGATCCGGCTGGTCTGCACGCGCCAGCGATAGCGGCCGCGCGGCAGGTCGATCACCGGCTGGGACGTGTTCGACAGTTCGGGCAGATCGACCAGCGGCTTTGCCTCCCGACCTGCCTTGGCAAGCTGGAAGCGGAACCGTGCGCCCGACACATCGCGCGCGTTCCACCAGAACAGGTATTGGCGGTAAGGCCCCGCCCAACCCATTTCGATGCCCATGCGCAGCCCTTCGAGATGGCGCTGGAAGGAGAACGTCGCGGGTACGCCCTCCAGTTCGTTACGGTCGATAGCCGTTGCCCGCACGAAGTAGGCGCCATCGGGCAGCGAGGCGAACCGCACCTCTGCAGACTTGCTGGTCGCCTCGTCCAGAACCTCGAGGAATCTTGCGTCGGCGGCGATCTGCACGTGGTACGCCGTGGCGCCGGGCAACGGCTTCAGGGCGAAGTGCAGGCCCTCGCCGGTCTGGGCCGCGTCCGGCCCAAGCAGTTCGGGAGCAGGCAGCAGGGCGACCGGCTCCGACAGTTCACTCGTCGTTCCGAAGCCTGCGGGCAGCGTCTGGGTCTCGTTCGCCTCGGCATCGAAACCGACCTTGCCTTCCAGCACCTCGCTCGTCGCCAACCCGGCGTCCGCATCATAGGCCATCCGGAACTTCGTGCCGCGCACCGAGGTAATGGCCCGGGGGGTCGAGAACCGGAAATCGCTCTGCGGGTCGGTCATCGGCGTGACGGTGGCGCTCGCACCGCCCCGTTCGATGCCGAACAGCCGCTCGACGTGGCTGTCGAACACCAGCCGGCGCAGGCGCTGCACGCGCACCGCCGACTGCGACGGCAGGGCGATGGTCGTCGCGTCGGGCAAGGCGAGCGTGACAAAGGACTTCTGCCCGGTCTCGATGAGCATCCCCTCGCCCACCGTCATGCCGACGGCCGCCGGCTTGCCACCGATCCGCACCGCGCCGCGAACGCTGTGCACGGTTCCCCTCACCGGCTCGTGCCTCAGAAGTTCGCGCGGGATGACGAGCACCATGCCCACCGGCAACCGCAGCGGATCCGCCACCCGGTTGAGCCGTTGGACGATGCGATAGTCTTCGGTGCGGATGAAGTAGTTGGCGGCCAGCCGAAAGAGGTTGTCTCCGGGCCGGACCACATAACGCACATCAGGACGCGCCGGCTCCACCACCGCAGAGCCGTCGGGCCCGGCGACGGCCATCCCGCCGGGAACCGCCGCCAGCAGCAGGAGGGCGGCGCTCGCCCATGCGCGGGTTCTAAGATGCCAGGGCTTCAAGTCGATATCCATACGAGTAAATCGGGACCAGCTTGACGCCGTTATCCGGGCGAAGATGCAGCTTGGTCCTGACGTTGGAGATGTGCACGTCGAGGGTTCTCGTGGGGAGGTTCGGGTTGCGTCCCCATACGGCTTCGAAAATGTAGGCGCGCGCCAGAGCGCGGTGCATGTTCCTGAACAGGAGCAGCGCCAGCGCGAATTCCTTCGCGGTCAGCGCAATCGGCTCTCCGGAGAGTTCGACCGTCTCGGCCCGCGTATCGAAGCAATAGCTGCCGTAATGCTCGAAGCCCGAAAGGGCCGCGGGATAAGCCCGACGCGCCAGGGCGCTGATCCTCGCCTTGAGGACCACCGGCGCGACCGGCTTGATCACGTAGTCATCCGCACCGGCGGTGAGCCCGGCGACGATATCCTCTTCCGCCGACCTGCTGGTGAGCATCAGCGAGGGCGGGGCGATCTCCAGATTTTCGCGCACCCAGGATATGACTTCGAGCCCGGACAAGCCCGGCACGTTCCAGTCAAGGATGAGGACGTCGTAAGTCGATCGGTGCAACGCCCGCACGAGAACCTGACCGTCGCCGAACACTTCGCAGGAATGGCCCGCCTCTGCGAGCGTCATCTCCACAAGCCCTGCTAGGGCCACATCGTCCTCAAGTATCGCTATCCGCACGGCTGCCCTTTGTTGCCCCTGCGCAGGGCCGAGACTTCGCCATAGCAGTGCCGATGCCGATTGCGAGGCCGTGCGGCCGGGCTTTGCAATGTTTTACAGGTGGTGTCTCGAACAAGGGCAGGTCCGATTTTGCATTTCTTTACATGACAGTCTCCGAGCACGGCGCTTATGCCGCCCCTCAAGCTAACTAGGGAAACTCCCTAGAGAACAAGGCGATGGTTGCCGGGGCCGGATAGACGGCTGCAGCATTTCCGTTGCGAGCGCCCCTGGAGGATCGTGGAACACCTGTTCGGATCGACGTCGCTGGCGGCCTGCATGCTCGATCGCGATCTTACAATCGGCAAGGCCAGCGAAGCGGCTGCGGCGATGTTCGGCCTGCCCACGCTGCTGGATCGGCAAGCCGGCGACCTCGTCCCCGGCGCCGCGCCGGTGCTGCGCCGATGCTTCGAACTGGCCGACCTTGGCCTGCCGCTTCCCGACCACCGGTTCATGCTGGGCGGACGGGATTACGCCGTCACGTTTCATCCGGTACGACACGCCGACCTCGGCATTTCCGCATTGCTGACCATCGCCATGGACGTGACCCGCAGCCTCCGGATCGAACGGGTGCTCCGCACTTCGCGTCGACGCCTTCTAGTGGAATCGCGCCAGGACCACCTTACCGGACTGCTGAACAGGCGTGGCTTCGATGCCGCTCTGGATCGTGAAGTCAGGCGGGCAAGACGCTCGGCAACGCCGCTTGCGCTGCTCATCGTGGATATCGACTGGTTCAAGCCCTACAACGACAGCCTCGGTCATCAGGAAGGCGATCGATGCCTGCGGCTCGTCGCCGATGCGCTTGGAACATGCCTGCGCCGCGCCAGCGATCTCGCCTGCCGCTATGGCGGCGAAGAGTTCGTGCTCATCCTGCCCGATACCGATGCCAGGGGTGCAATCGCAGTGGCTGCCAACTGCCAGCGAGCAATCGAAGCCCTTGCGATCGCCCATCCGGCCAGCGTTCATGGACGGATCACCGCCAGCATCGGGATCGTCGGAGCGAATACCGGGTCCGTCCCGGCCGACCCGGCGCAGGTGTTCGCTCAGGCCGACGCCGCCTTGTACAGTGCGAAACGCAACGGCCGAAACCGTTACGAGCTGAACGGCCTTTGACCATCGACGTCGATTAGGAAGTACCTTCGGCTTCGAAGCGCCGCACCACGTCGGTGATCAAGGATCGCAGCCAGCGATGTGCCGGGTCGTGCCGATAGCGGACGTGCCAGGCCATCTGGACCGGAAAGGTGCCGAGATCGACCGGAGCGGGCAGCACTTTCAACCGCGGGTCGTGCTTGAGCCGACTGCAGATCAATCGCGGCAGAGTGGTGCAGTAATCGGTCACCGCGACCATCTCTGCCACCGCGAAGAAGTTCGTGACGGAGATCGCCACGTCGCGCTTCAACTGCTGCTGGGCCAGCGCCTGGAACACGCCGGAGCGGACGCGGCCGGGCGGCATCACGTTGACATGGCGCAGCCGCTCGAACTGCTCGCGGGTGATGGCATCGCCGACCTCCGGATGATCCGCACGCACCACGCATTCCAGGCTCTCGTCCATCAGGTGCTGGACGACGAGATTGTCCGGCGGATCGACGATCCGGCCAAGTACCATCGCCGTCGTGCCGGAGATGGCCCCGGTTTCGGTAAGGTCATTGCCATAGGGGGTAAGCCGCAGCTTGATGCCCGGTGCCACCTCGGCGAGTTTCGCGACGATCGCCGGGACCAGAACGAACTCGACATAGCCGTTGGGCGCGATCGTGAAGAGCCGCTCGGCCCGCGCAGGATCGAAATCCTGCTGGCCGAGCACCGCATCGTCGAGCCGGGCAAGCGCCTCGGCGATCCCCGGCGCCAGTTCGAGAGCGATGGCGGTCGGCTGGATTCCATAGCGCTCGCGAATGAAAAGCTGGTCCTGCAGCATCGCCCGCAACCGGCCGAGCGCATTGGAGAGAGCTGGCTGCGTCATGCCCAGACGAATGGCGGCGCGGGTCACGTTGCGCTCCTCCATCAATGCCACGAAGATCGGCAGCAGATTGAGATCGTAACGCATCCAGTCATTATCTCATCGGTATATCGGAAATCCAAGAAATAAAGTTCTGGAATGGCCGCGAACACGCCATCTTCGGGGCATCGGCGGATCATCGCCGGATGCTGACAATCGAAGGAGGTTCAGATGACCAAGGGTAAAGTGCTCGTGCTTGGCTCCAATGCCACGCAAATCGAGGTCAAGGGCGATCATGGTGCGACCGCTGCGACCGGACAGTACCTCAACGAAACGGTGGTGCCGGCGATGGCGCTGATCGCGGCCGGTTACGAACTGGTGCTCGCGACGCCGAACGGCGCCAAGCCGATCATCGACCCCGCCTCGGATTCCGCCATGCACTTCGACGATGACGTGGCGGCCTATGAGCAGGCGAAGGCGTTCTACGCGAACGATCCGTCGATGAACGCAGTGCGCACACTGCGCGCCGTGATCGCCGATGGCCTCGACCAGTTCGCCGGCGTGTTCGTGCCGGGTGGTCAGGCCCCCGTGGTCGATCTGATGCAGGACGCCGAAACCGGCACGATCCTACGGCACTTCCATGCCAAGTCCGGGCCGACCGCACTGCTTTGCCATGGCCCGATCGCCCTGGTTTCGGCGATGGCGAATGCTCCGGCCTTCCGTGCCGCACTGATCGCCGGAGATGACGCCGGTGCGCGGGAACTGGCTGCGGAGTGGCCTTATGCCGGCTACCGGATGACGATCTTCTCCGCCTCGGAGGAAACCTATGTCGAGGAGCAGGTGCTCCAGGCCAAGCTTTATTTTTCCATGCCGCAGGCGCTGAGCGATGCCGGCGGCGAGGTGACCGTCACGCCAGTCGACTTCGAACCTCACGTCGTCATCGACCGCGAACTCATTACCGGGCAGAACCCCCGCTCGGACCACCAAGTCGCGCGGGCCTTGATCGAAGCGCTCGACCGGGCCTCGCAAGAGACAGATGCTTGAAGACACGTATGACCGGCGGGGCACTTCGCATTGGCCCCGCCGGACCGCCAGCAAGGACAGGAAAGATGACCGATACCATCAAGATCATGGCAATCCTCACCGCCAGGCCCGGCCAGGGAGAAGCGCTGCGCGCCCTGCTCGACGGCATGATCGCACCCAGCCGCGCCGAGGCGGGCAACCTGCGCTATGACCTCTGGGCCGATCAGGCTGCGCCCGACCGGTTCGCTCTCGACGAACTCTATAGAGACAAGGCCGCGATCGAGGCGCACCGCGCCAGTCCGCACTTCCAGAATTACCTGTCGCACATCAACGACCTTGCCGATCGCGTCGCGCTGACGCTCGATCCGCTGGCGGTCGCCTGAAAGGACCCCTGACCATGGCTCTCCAAGATATCCTGCCGGGCAAGCTCGGCTTCGGTGCCGCGCCGCTCGGCAACATGTTCCGCGACATTCCCGAGGACGAGGCGCTCGCCACGGTCGAAGCCGCCTGGAACGACGGCATCCGCTATTACGACAATGCGCCCTTCTACGGCGCCGGCCTTGCCGAACTGCGCATGGGCGAGGCATTGGCGGGCAAGCCGCGCGACCAGTACGTCATCAGCACCAAGGTCGGCCGCATCATCCTTGACGAACTGGAGGACGTCAGCGCCCGCCAGCAGGGCGAGAAGGCCGGGGTGTTCGCCCATGGCCGCGCCAATCAGATCGTCAACGACTACACCTACGACGCGACGCTGCACTCGATCGAGGACAGCCTGAAGCGCCTGCGGACCGACCATATCGAAATCGCATTCGTCCATGATCTTGCCCAGGACTTCTGGGGCGATCTGTGGCTGGCGAAATTCGAGGAAGCACGCACCGGCGCATTCCGGGCGCTCGACCGCCTGCGGGACGAAGGTACGATCAGGGCCTGGGGTCTGGGCGTCAACAAGGTCGAGCCGATCGAACTCGTGCTCGGCCTGGAGGAACCGCGCCCCGACGCCTTCCTGCTTGCCGGCCGCTATACGCTGCTCGACCATGGCCAGGCGCTGCAGCGCGTGATGCCGCTGGCTGCCGCGCGTGGGGCCGGGATCGTGGTCGGAGGGCCGTACAGTTCTGGTGCGCTCGTCGGCGGACCGAACTTCGAATATGCCCCGGCGACGCCCGATATCCTCGAGCGGGTCGCACGGATCAAGGCCATCGCCGATCGCCACGGGATCAGCATGAAGGCGGCCGGGCTGCAGTTCTCGCTTGCCAATCCGGCGGTAGCGGCGGTGATCCCGGGCGCCAGCCGGCCGGGCCGCATCGCCGAGGACAGCGCGGCGCTTGGCGTGACGGTGCCGGTGGATTTCTGGCGCGAACTGCGCGTCGCCGGGCTCGTCGATCCGGCCGCTCCGCTGCCGGGTGGTGCCTG
Source organism: Novosphingobium sp. 11B (assembly GCF_054589055.1). Classification (NCBI taxonomy): domain Bacteria; kingdom Pseudomonadati; phylum Pseudomonadota; class Alphaproteobacteria; order Sphingomonadales; family Sphingomonadaceae; genus Novosphingobium; species Novosphingobium sp. 11B. Next base: position 59,571 of record NZ_BAAILP010000137.1, read on the forward strand.
AGGCACGGCAGGACAATCCGCGCGCGGACAGCCGGCGGCAGTCCGCGCCGGGTCGTGACGACCAGATGGACGATGCCCTGCGCCCGCGTCATTCAGGCAACACGCGGACCAGCGTTCCGGCGCGCAGCGCATCAGCAGATAAGCCCCCACGAAGAAGGCCCGGCTGCAATTCAATTTGAGGTGCGCCGCCTGCAGCTTGGTACGCACCGCAATAAGGATCGCCCAGTCCTCACTCCAGTCGAACTGAAAGGCTTCATCCGGTGCGAACGACAGCGGCACGAACGTTCCGCGGCCACTCATCTGCTGCTGCCGGTGATAATCCTCGCGCCAGTTCCGTGCGAAGGCCGCGACACGGTTATCCGTACCAGTGAACAGCAGTGGTGCCGCCGTCGATCAGAAAGTCGCTGCCTGTGATAAAGGCGCCGCCGCCGTGCTGTGGCTGTGCAGTCCGGCAGCAAGCTTCGTGATCGGCGCCGCGCTGCCGGTCGACGGCGGCTTTACCGCGCACTGATGATGCCGGACGCCATCTTTAGCCGGCGAACCGCGATCTCGATAACCGCTGCCGCCGCCATCCCGTGGCCGCCCATGGCAGGAGCGAAGACGATGACTACCGAACCTACCAACGCCCGCAAATCCTTCGGCGAGATTGCGCCGCATCTTGCCGAGATCACCGACAAAGTGCTGTGCGGCGACGCCCATGCGCTTCACACCCACAAGATGGGGCGCAGGCTCCGCTTACTTCTCGGTGGCGCCGGTCAGCGAGGCATTGATCAGCCTCTGCGGTTCCCGCCACGTCGGTCACGCCCCGCGCAAGGGGAAAACTGGAAAGCTCGGACCAAATGTTGGGAATCATTAATTCTACGCCCGGAATCATAACAGGAGCGTCACAGATCGAGTTCAGCTGACACGCTTGGGTCTCAGGAGCGAATTATCCGTGTCAGCAAAAAATCTCATCCCGGCTGCGGTAGCGGCATGCATCATGCCTATCGTGTTCGCGGCGCCGGCCCGCGCGGAGGACAATGACGACGGTTCCACCATCGTCGTCAGCGAGGCTCGCCAAGCCAAGACGGCGCGCGACGTGCAAAAGGCGGCGCCCAATCTGGTCGCCATCCAGTCTGCCGAAGCCATCGCCCGGTATCCCGACGTGAACGCGGCCGAAGCACTTAGCCGCATGCCGGGCGTAGCACTCTCGATCGACACGGGCGAAGGCAGGTTCGTGAACATCCGCGGCCTTGACGGGAATCTCAACGGCGCGAACTTCGGAGGCGTGGTCCTTCTTAACACGCAGCCGGGAGGCACCTATTTCAACGCCGCGGGCCGAGCGGTCGAATTCGATACGATCCCGATCGGCGCAATCGACCAGATCATCGTCACCAAGTCCGGGCTGCCCGACCATGACGCCGAAGGCATCGGTGGCCAGGTCAACCTCGTGCCACGCACCGCGATCGGCACGAAAAAGCCCTTCGCCGAAATCACCCTGGGCAGCGGCATCGAGACGGATCGCAACACCGGCCTGTACCGCGACGAAATCGTCGTCGGAGCACCTTTCGGCGGGACCAACGCCGATGGCGACGCGCCGTTCTCCTTTGTGCTCAGCCAGTACCTCTACAACGACAAGCGCAGTTTCGACGACCTTGAGGCCGCTTACGTGGACGACACCAGCGTCGCGCCCGACAAAGCCTACAGTGCCCTGGAGATGCGTCGATACGCCTACGATCGCCGACGCTTCGGCTACTCGGGCGAGCTCGACTTCACGCCGGACAGCCAGCAGCGCTTCTACGTGCGCGCCAGCCTGGCCGGCTACAACGAACATGCTTTCCGCAACCGCCTGGAAACCGACTTCAACGGCGTCCAGTCCATAGACCCGAAAAATCCCAACGGCTTCGTCGCCCAGCAGACCAACGGCGTGAAGACTTTGCGCGACTACGACGAGACCCACAAGAACCTCGTCATCCAGGGCGGCGGCGACAACCATATCGGCGTAGCGCATCTGGAATATTTCGCCGCCTATTCGCGGGCGACGTACGACAAGCACTACGACTACAACTCGACCTACGAAAACCCCAACGACTACACCAGCACTTACGACAACATCACCAACCCCGATTACCCCGCGTTCGCCATCACCTCCGGCAACGGCTTCTACGCGCCTTCGAACTACGCACTGAGCAAGATTTCCAACGCGGTCGAACACGATCGCGACGAGGAATACAGTTACGCCGCCAGCGTCGCGGTTCCGGTCGGCCTGGCTGCGGGCGACGAACTCAAGGTAGGCGGCAAGCTGCGCTACCGGCACAAGGTCGCGCTTCCGTACTCCGGCACGTTGACCCCCGGCTCGACTTATCTGCTCAGCGACAATGCCTCGCTCAACACCGTCGATGACTTCTACGGCAACGGCTATTCGATCGGTCCGAGCATCGGCAATACCGCCCTTCGCAATCTCTACGGCTCGACCGCAATGGCGCTCGACGAAGGCAACTATTTCGACGATCACGAGGACGTGAGCGCCGCCTTTGCACAATACCGCGGCACTTTTGGACCGCTCGGCGTCCTGGCCGGGTTACGCTGGGAGCACACCAAGGCAAGCTACAGCGGCATCGGAGACTACGTGAGCGCCGGTAGCGTCGTGCACGGACAGATCACGACGAACCGCAGCTACGACAACGTCTTCCCGACGCTGCTACTGCGCTATCAGCCCACCGACCGGGCGGTCCTGCGCGCGACCTATTCGACGGCCATCGCCCGCCCCGGCTTCTACCAGACGCAGCAATCGACCGGTATCGACGTCGGCAACTCGGTGGTTTCTACCGGGAACCCCGACCTGAAGCCGATCACCTCCAATAACTTCGATGTCAGCGCCGAGTACTATCTGCCCGGCCACGGCATCATCTCGCTGGGCGCGTTCGACAAGGAACTCAGGAACTACATCGTGACCTTTGCCTCGCGTCAGACCGGCTATCCGGGACTGAGCCAGTCGCAGATCTTCCTTGTCCAGAGCTATGCCAACGTCTCGCACGCTCGTGTTCGCGGGATCGAGGGCCAGTTCGTCGATCACTTCACCCGCTTGCCCGGCCTGCTCGGCGGCCTTGGTATCGACGGCAACTTCACATACGCCAACAGCAAGGTGGCCTTGCGGCCCGGCGAGACCGTGGCCATGCCAGGGACCTTCGGATGGACCTGGAACGCGGCGGTCTTCTACGAACGCGGCCCGGTCAAGCTGCGCCTGGCATCGCAATTCGAGAGCCACGTGTTGTTCGGCATCGGCAGCACCAGGGCCACCGACGTATTCCAGGACAGCCGCACCACGCTCGACGCGAACGCCAGTTACGACGTGACGCAAAACCTGCAGTTCTACGCCAACGCCAAGAACCTCACCAACGCGCCTTTGCGCTTCTACGAGGGCACCCCCAATCGTCCCATCCAGCGCGAGTTCTATGACCTGACGCTCGAACTGGGTGCAAAGCTGCATTTCTAAAGGCTGAGCGGGCGGGCGGGCAGCCCCTGCGCGCCCGCCTGCCCCCATCGTTGGGAATAGCCAACTTGCACCGCCCCGCATGCGCCGCTTCAAGAAGCGCGGGGCCCAACTCAACGGCATTATCAAGGATTTTCTCAGACATGATCAGCTCATCCCCCAAGACGCTGGCCGGGATACTTGGCCTCTGCGGATCGGCCGCGCTCGCCGCGGCACTGGCAACCCCGGCACAGGCAGCGCCTGCCCGCGCCCCCGCTTCTGCCTTCGTCAGGTCCGCCAGCATCCCGGCAGGTGACGACAGCTGGGATTTCGCGACCTGGGACGCGGCGACGCACCGGCTGCTAGTCGCCCATGGCAACGACGTGCTGGTGGTCGATCCGGACGCCCGCCAACCGGTCAAGGCCATCGGGAAAATTGCCTATGCCCACGGCGTCCTGCCGATCCCGGGCACCAATTCCCTGCTCGTCAGCAGCAAGAAGGACGCCAGCGCGCGTATCCTCGATGCTTCGACGGGAGAGCAGATCGCCAACATCGCGATCGGTGAAGATCCCGATGCCGAACTGATTTCGCCCGACGGCCACACCGGCTACGTCATGGATGCCGCCGGCGGCGCCGTCTCGGTGATCGACCTTGTCACCTACAAGGAAACCGCGCGTATCCCGGTCAAGCCGGGGCTCGAAGTCGCCGTCGAATATGCGCCCGGCAAGATCGCCGTCAACAACGAGGACGAAAACGAGATCGAACTGGTCGATACGCAGGCGGGCCGCATGAGCGGCATCATCGCCCTGCCCGGCTGCACTGGCCCCACCGGTCTCGCGCTCGATCCGAGCACGGGCCTGGCGCTTAGCGCATGCGCCAACGGCAAGGCTTCCCTGGTCGATACCCACACCGGCAAGCAGGTCGCCCTGCTTTCGATCGGCCTGGGTCCGGACACCGCCATCTGGGACGGGCAGCACAAGCGCTTCATCGTGCCCTGCGGCAAGAGCGGCACTGTCTCGGTCATCGCTCTCAAGGGGCGCAAGGCCATGCCGGCATCGACCTCGAAGTCGGAGACGAGCGCGCGCACCGGTGCCTACGATCCCGCCACCGGCCGGCTGTTCCTTCCCGCTGCCAGCTTCACGCCAGCCACGAACGGAGGAAGGGGAACGATCGTGCCGGGCAGCTTCCACATTCTCGTCATGGCACCGGCCAGCCATCACGGCTGATGCAGATCAATCCGGCCCGGCCATGGCGCAAGACCATGCCGGACCGGATTGGACGAGGGTGGCAGGCCGGCATCATGGGGGAAATACCGACCTGCCAAGGGGCATGGCGGCGCCCCTAGCCGAACAACGCGGCGCGTGACGGGATTTGCCGCGCCATTTCGTCACGAATGCGTACCGCACGCTCCAGAGCAGCCTTCTGGCTGTCGCCTTCGTGCCAGGGCGCCATGATTCCCACGGCACCGATCGGCCGACGCCGGGCATCGCGCAGTTGCAGCAGCACTCCGATGCGAACGCCATCCTTCTGCACTTCGACCAGCGGCTTGCCGGTCCGGGCCACTCCGAGATCATCGTCCCCGGAAATTTCACCCAGATCATCGGGAAGATGCGCCGCCACGACCGAATTCGTATTCGAGCCCGGCGGGGTCACATGCAGCAGAATGTCGAGCAGGCCAGGGTTTCGCGTCATGGTATGCGCCACGAGCGCAGTCGCCTTCGGAGCATGGGCAGGCGTTGCAAGATGTTGAGGCGCAGCGAGCGCCGCCATCGAGACGGTCCCTCCAAGGATGGCGATGGCCATCGCGGCAAGGCGGGGGGAAGTGCACTTCATGCAGGATACTCCATTGCAGGACCCGGCGGGCCGGCATCGACGCTGCGTTCGGCTCCTTTGGCCGGAGACCGCCGACGGCAAGCCGGTCGCCTTTCGTCGCTGCCTGCAATAAAGCGCAGGAACCCGCGATGCTCCAATTACCATTTCCCAATGTCGGCAAGCCGGTGAAGGTCCCGCGCGCGGATCACCCGCCCAGGGTCAGGCCCCATTACTCACACCTCGGCAGGGCAGATGCATCGTGGCGCGCAGGCCGGGCCGAGCGTCCGCCAGTTCGAGCCAGCCACCGTGGCGCCGAGCCACGGCATCGACCAGCGGCAGCCCCAGTCCGAAGCCGGGCGTCGATCTTGCGGCGTCGAGCCTCACGAAACGTTCAAGCGCCCGCGCGCGGTCCGCGGAATCGATTCCCGCACCATTGTCACGTACGGACAGCAGCACTTCGCCATTTCCCGAAGCCAGGGTGATCTCGACCTCACTGCCGACAGGCGTGTGACGGCTCGCATTCTCGAGAAGGTTGGAAAGACTTTGCGCGATCAGGCTCGACGAGCCGACGATGGTCATCCCCGGCTCCACCAGCCAGCCAAGGCGCCTTCCGTCTTCGGCGAATGCCGGTTCGTACGTCTCGGCAACCCTGTCTGCGAGTTCGGCCACATCAAAGGGCTGCATCTGCAACGCGCCGCCGCCCTCCACCTCGCTCAACTGGAGGATAGCGCCGAACAGGCCGAGCACATCCTCCACCTCCCGCGTCGCCCGGTCGAGTTCATCCTGCACACGCCCCTCCTGGCATGAGTCGGCCGCATCCTCGATGCGCTGGCGCAGCCGGGTGAGCGGCGTGCGCAGATCGTGCGCCAGCGCGCCGGAGACCAGACGGAGATTTGCGATCAGAGCCTCGATGCGCGCAAGCATATGGTTGAGGCTTACCGCCAGATGGTCGAATTCGTCACCCCTGTCACTGACCGGCATGCGCGCGGATACGGCACCGTCGGCGACGGCATAGGCTTGCAAGGCAATTCGCCCGAGCTTGTCATGCAACAGTCGGGCAAACAGAAAGGCGCCCAGAAGCCCCAGCGCCAGAACGCCCAGCAATGCCCCGACGAACGACGTCTCCATCCTCCGGTCGATCCGGTCCATCCGCTCGCTGTCGGCCGCGACAAGAAGCAACAGGCCACCGGGCACGTCGCGCGCCACGACACGGATCGTATCCAGCCCCTCGTCGCGGTCCTCGAACTGCATCGTGTATTTGCCCGGACGGGGGCGTAGATGGGGCAGGTTTCCCGCGATTTCCTGCCCTTTCCGGTCGTAGAGCGCGTAGATCAGCTCGTCGCTGGTGTTCAGCCGAACGCGGGAGCCGACCGCTCCGACCAGCGCCGGTGTGCTGCCCTTGCGGAATTCGGCAAGGAGACGGTCGGCCTCGTCGTCGAGATCCACGTCGAGCTGTTGCTGAAAGGCGTGGCGCATGGTCCAGAAGGCGCCGCCCCACAGCCCCATGACACCCAGGGTGAGACAGGCTGTGTAGGCGAGCGCCATGCGCAGTGTCGCGCTCTTGTGCAAGCGGATCACACCGCGCGCATCCGGTAGCCGACTCCGCGAACGGTCTCGATGATGTCTTTCGCGCCGCCTTCCGCAAGTTTGCCGCGCAGCCGGCTCATGTGCGTCTCGACAATGTTGGTTCGCGGGTCGAAATGGAATTCCCAGACCGTTTCCAGCAGCATGGTCCGGGTAATGGTCTTGCCACCACCCCGTATCAGTTCTTCAAGCAGGGCGAATTCGCGTGGTTGGAGCGCTATCCGCTCGCCGCCGCAAGTCACCTCGCGCCTGAGCAAATCCATCCGAAGTACCCCCCACATGAGTTGGGTCGTGCTACCACCGGCGTTTGAACTGCGGCGACCCAGCGCCTGGACGCGCGCAGCCAGTTCCGCAAACGCGAACGGCTTGACAAGATAGTCATCCGCGCCCGCTTCCAGTCCTTCGACCCGGTCTTCTATGCGGCCCAGTGCGGTAAGCAGCAGCACGGGAACATGCACCTGCGCGCTACGCAAGGCTCGCAAGACCTGTATCCCGTCATGTACGGGCATCATCCTATCCAGCACGAGGACATCGTGGTCGTGCAACTGGGTTATCTGGAGCGCATCACGGCCGTCTGCGGCCACGGTGACGCTATGACCGAGATCGCGAAGCCCACGCGCGACAAATTCGGCCGCCTGGGGATCGTCCTCGGCCAAGAGAATACGCATCGACAGGTTCCTCGCGTGCCAGCTAATATACACGGGTTGCGAAGCACCATACCGGCCTGGGCGCTCCCTGTGTCATGCGCCTTATAGGTCGAGGGCCGCCGCCCAATAAAGGTCGATGGCCAAACATTGGCAAATCACAACTTACCTCTGGGAGCAGCCGGGGCGCACGAGCGATTCCACCTCGTTTAAGGGTTGCCTAAACGTAAGCGCCGACGGAACCCGGCCTTGTGCGGATTGGGGTGGGCGTGAATTTCGCGGGGCAGATGGAGGCCTTGCGAGTGGATATCGAGCAGTCAAACGAGCCTCGTATGAGCGCACGCCGAGATGGCGGAGCGGTCGTTCGAGTGGAACGGCGCCGGCACTGGAGCGACGAAGAGAAGCTGGCGATCCTGAAGGAGACCACTCAGCCGGGTGCCATCATGGCCGTGATCGCGCGTCGGTACGGGATCGGGACCGGTCAGCTTTACACTTGGCGTAAGCAATTGCTCCGCGGCGCGATGGCCGGGTTCGTGCCGGTTGAGTTGGCCGCCGAGCCGCAGGGGACAGCACCT
>NZ_BAAILP010000138.1:0-21237 GCF_054589055.1 Novosphingobium sp. 11B
CAGCGAAGCAATCCAGAGCGGCTTGCTCGACTCTGGATTGCTTCGCTGCGCTCGCAATGACGACATGAGGCTCAAACTAACGGCCGGAGCGGGCTCTGGTTGGCGGAACGAGCCACACCCCGGCCGGGCGACCCGAAGGCCGCCAAGGGCGCTTCAGTCGTTCGGGATCACCCAGCGGATGGTCCCGTCGTAAGTCCCTGCAGCCCTGCCGCCGGTGGCATCGCTCGCCGCATCGAAGCGGGCGCGCCGGGTCACGTTACGGCAGGTCGCCGCATCGAGGCCGGGAAAGCCGCTCGACTGCGTGACCGTGCAGCCCGACACGCGGCCATCGGCATCGATGGCGAGGCGGAAGCGCACCGTCCCGGTATTCCCTGCGCGAATGTCGGCGGTCGGGTAGTCGGCAGTGGTGACCCAGCCCGCGACATTTCCACGCGGCCGGGCGACCTTCGGCGTGAAACGGGCCGCCGGTTCGCTCGGCGCGGTGGAGGGCAGCACGAAGTCGCTGCTGAACTCGGTGGCGCCGCTTATCGGCATCGGATCGACGGTGACGCCGGTGATCGCAGCCTTGGGCGTGATGTCCAAGCGCGGCAGCGGCGCGCTGATCGGCGTGTCGCGCACCAGCTTCTGGTCCGGCTCTGCGGTCGGAGGTGGCGGCAGGTCCGGGGTGACGGGCTTGGTGGGGAAGAACTCGCTGGCAAGGTGCGGCGGCTTCTCCTTCTCGAAGAAGGTCACTGCGAAACCGTTGATCAGCGCCAGTGCCAGACCGCCCTGGATCAGGACGACGACACCACCAGTCAGGGCCTTGCGTGTACTTCCGGAATTCCCGTCGACATAAGACATGGGCTTCTCCTCAACAGCGGCCCGTATCCTGCCGTTCACCGCAGGTACGGCACCGGTCAGCGAGAAGATAACACAGTCATAATTCTTGCAAATTACTTTTTACTAAACATGCCAAGTATTTAACAGGGCGCCCACATGATCAGCGTGGTTAGCATGCGCTGCATTGCAATAGCGCGCGAAATCAACGCGCGCCTGCGAGTGCCTTCTGGCGGCGACGCTGCACCGAACTGCCGAGCCCGATCGCCTCGCGGTACTTGGCGACGGTACGCCGGGCGAGTTCGAAGCCCTTGCCCTTCAGCAGATCCACCAGCGCGTCGTCGGACAGGATCGCCTTCGCATCCTCGGCATCGATGAGCTGGCGGATCGCCGCCTTGACCGCCTCGGCCGAGGCCCCGCCCTCGCCGTCCGCCGAGGCGACGCCCGAACTGAAGAAGTACTTCAGCTCGTAAGTCCCGCGCGGGCAATTGAGGAACTTGTTCGAGGTCACGCGGCTGACGGTCGATTCGTGCATGCCGATCGCTTCCGCCACCGCGCGCAGGGTCAGCGGCCGAAGGTGCGCGACACCCTTGCGGAAGAAGCCGTCCTGCTGCTTCACAAGTTCGGCCGCAACCTTGAGGATGGTCTTCTGCCGCTGATCGAGCGCCTTGATCAGCCAGTTCGCATCCGCCAGCTTGTCCGACAGCCACGCGCGCGACGCCTTGTCGTCGCACTCGCCTTTCATTTCCACGTAATAGCCGCGATTGACGATCAGCCGCGGCAGCGTCGCCTGGTTGAGCGCGATGTCCCAGCCGCCATCGCTGCGCGCCGTCACCAGAATATCGGGCGTCACCGCGCCGCTCGGCTCGCCGCCGAAGCGCAGGCCTGGCTTGGGGTCGTAGCTGCGCAGTTCGGCGAGCATGTCGGCGAAATCCTCGTCGTCGACTCCGCAGATGCGCTTGAGGCGGGGCAATTCGCCCTTGGCCAGAAGGTCGAGATTGTCGATCATCTTGGCCATGAGCGGGTCGTAGCGATCCGCCTCGCGCGCCTGCAGGGCGATGCATTCGGACAGGCTGCGCGCACCGACGCCGGTGGGGTCGAGCGCCTGGACCAGCGCCAGCCCTTCCTCCATCTCGCCGGGATCGACGCCGAGGTCGCCCGCAAGTTCGGACAGGCTCACCGGCAGGTAGCCCGCCTCGTCGAGCTGGCCGATGATGTAGCGCGCGACGCCCTCGGTGAAGGGATCGCGCGCGACCGCGCCGACTTGCGCTTCGAGGTGTTCGGCCAGCGTGCCGCCGAGGGCCGCGCGTTCGTCGATGCCGGGGCCTTCCTCGCCGCCCGATGCTCCGCTGAGCCGCAGGTCCGCGCCCCATGTCTCGTCGCGGACGGCGCCGTCGCCGGTGTCGCGGTCACGGTCGAGAGCGCCGGTATCGATGTCGAGCGGGCGATCGTCGGCAGCGCGGCCCTCGCCGATCAGGCGATCCACGCCGGACGTCTCCAGCGCCGTGACACGCGCCTCGGCGGGTGCCTCCACGGTTTCGGCGGCAGGCCCCTGCGCGCCCACGTCAAGAAGCGGGTTGGCGTCGAGCGCCTCTCCGATGAAAGTCTCGATCTCGAGGTTGGACAGCGCCAGCAGCTTGATCGCCTGCTGAAGCTGCGGCGTCATGACCAGCGACTGGCTCTGCCTGAGATCGAGGCGCGGCCCCAGCGCCATCGATCAGAGGTCCGTGCTGTGATCCTTCGACAAGCTCAGGATGAGCGGGAAAAGGAAATCCACCCCCAACCCCGCTCGTGCTGAGCTTGTCGAAGCACCTGCACCACGATTGGCCCCGGCACGCCGAAGAATCACAACGTGAAGCCTTCGCCCAGATAAAGGCGCCGCACGTTCTCGTCCGCCACCAGCGCTTCCGGGCTGCCGGCGAAGAGCACCTGGCCGCCGTAGATGATGCAGGCGCGGTCGACGATGTCGAGGGTCTCGCGCACGTTGTGGTCGGTGATCAGCACGCCGATGCCGCGCGTCTTGAGATCGCGCACGAGGTCGCGGATGTCCGAGATCGACAGCGGGTCGATGCCCGCGAACGGCTCGTCCAGCAGCATGATCGAGGGCTTGGCGGCCAGCGCGCGCGCAATTTCGCAGCGGCGGCGTTCACCGCCCGAGAGCGCCATCGCCGGGCTGGTGCGCAGGCGGGTCAGGCCGAATTCGTCGAGCAGGCGGTCAAGCTCGGCCTGCCGCACATCGCGGTCGGGCTCGTTCAGTTCGAGCACCGCGCTGATGTTCTGCTCCACCGTCATGCCCCGGAAGATCGAGGTTTCCTGCGGCAGATAGCCCAGACCCAGGATCGCACGGCGATACATCGGCAGGCGGGTCACATCGACGCCGTCCATCAGGATACGCCCGGAGTCGGGCCGGACCAGCCCCATGATCGAGTAGAAGCACGTCGTCTTGCCCGCGCCGTTCGGCCCGAGCAGGCCCAGCACTTCGCCCTTCGCGACCGAAAGCGAAATGTCGGTGAGCACCGCGCGCTTGTCGTAGCTCTTGGCGATCGAGATGACCTCCAGCCCGCCACGCTCCGCCAGAAGTGCGGAGTCGGTGGCTGCGGGGCCGTGATCCTGCTGAAATTCTGCCGTCATCGCCGGGCACTTACCGCAGGCAGGCACGCCCCCGCAAGACGGCATTTCCGCTTAGGCGACGCGACTGGCAGGATTCGTGCATGACTCGGGGGAAATCGGACTGCGGAGCCCTTCGCACTTGCGGAATCTGGAACTGAACTTGTCATGAACGCCTTTCGGTGATGTACTCAGCATCAAGAGGTCGAGGAGAATCGCCCTTATGGACAGGATGACGGACCATGCAGCGCACCAGCCGGTGCGAGGTTCCAGTTCCCACCCCGAGCAGTCGCACTCGGGATCATACGGCGGACCGGTGACGGATTCGCCAATTGCAGACTGGCGCCGCAAGATGAGCGACCACATCGCTTATGCGCTGCTGGCCTACACCGCGTTGCAGATCTTCGTTACCATCGGCGCGCTCAAGGCGCATGGCGGCTCGCTGTTGCCATACTTTGCGCTGGTGATCCTCGTCGTCGCGATCATCCCGGCGTGCCGCCGCTTCGAAGCGCGCTGGAACGGGCTGACCGACGAACAGGCGCACGACCCGGCCCTCGCGCCTTACTACCGACGTGACCGGCTGGCGCTGTGGCTTCTGGCGATCGGCCTGCCTTTCGCCCTCACCGCACTGTTCAAGGGACTGGCCCTCCTCTTCGCCTGATCGCAACTCCCGTTTGCCCTTCGCCTGCACCGCGACTAGGGCAAGGCCGCAAGTTCGGCTTTTTATCGGGAGTTTCACAGGTCATGCTCAGTCCGGATCAGGCAAGGGACCGCGCGCTTGACCTCGTGGAGCGCGCGCGCCGCGCCGGGGCCGAGACCGCCGACGCGGTCTATGGCGCCAGTTCCTCCGAAGGCATCCAGGTCCGCCTCGGCAAGCTGGAGGACGTCGAACGCTCCGAAAGCGAGCACATCGCGCTGCGCGTCTTCGTGGGCAAGCGCTCGGCCAGCATCGGCTCGTCCGACCTCTCCCCCGCCGCGCTCGACGAACTGGCCGCCCGCGCCATCGACATGGCCCGCGCCGCGCCCGAGGACGCCTATGCCGGCCTCGCCCCCGATGAACTGCTGACGCGCGGCCCCTGGCCCGACCTCGATCTGATCGACGCGCACGAACCCAGCCCCGAGGCCCTGCGCGAAGCCGCACTGGAGGCCGAGGACGGCGCGCGCGCGGTATCCGGCATCACCAATTCCGACGGCGGCACCGCCAGCTTCGGGCACGGCGTCTTCGCGCTCGCCACCAGCCACGGCTTTTCCGGCGCCTACGGCTCGACCAGTCATTCGCTGAGCGCTTCGGTCGTCGGCGGCGACGGCTCGGACAAGCAGCGCGACAACGCCTGGCGCAGCACGCACCACCATGCAGACTTGCCCTCCCCCGCCGAAATCGGCCGCCTTGCCGGGGAGCGCACCGTCGCCAAGCTCGGCTCCGGCAAGCTCAAGAGCGGCGCCATGCCGGTGATCTTCGACCCGCGCGTGTCCAGTTCGCTGGTCGGCCACCTGCTCGGCGCGATCACCGGCAGCGCCATCACGCGCCGCTCCAGCTTCCTGCTGGAAAAGCTGGGCGAACAGATCTTCGCCCCCGGCATCCTGATCGCCGACGATCCGCACACCCCGCGCGGCCTGCGCTCGCGCCCGTTCGATGGCGAGGGCCTCGCCACCTCGGCGCGCAATATTGTCGAGGACGGGCGCCTGACCGGCTGGCTGCTCGATTCGGCCTCGGCGCGGCAGTTGAACCTTGCGCCGACCGGCCACGCCGCGCGCAACGGCGGCGGCGCGCCGGGCGTATCGACCGGCAACGTCCACCTCGCGGCGGGGACGCTGTCGCCCAAAGAACTGATGGCGGACGTGAAGGACGGGGTCTACGTGACCGAACTGATCGGCCAGGGCGTCAACGGCGTCACCGGCGACTACAGCCGCGGCGCCGCGGGCTTCCGCATCGTCGATGGCGAGCTGGCCGGGCCGGTGGCGGAATTCACCGTGGCGGGCAACCTGCTGCGCATGTTCGCTCAGCTGACGGCGGCGAACGACCTCGAATGGCACCGCACGATCAACGTGCCGACGCTGCGCGTGGACGGGATGACCGTGGCGGGGGATTGATTCCCTCGCCGGTACGCATCAACGATGTCTGGAAGGTCAAACTGGAGCGGGCGAAGGGATTCGAACCCTCGACCCCAACCTTGGCAAGGTTGTGCTCTACCACTGAGCTACGCCCGCTCTGGCGTTTGACGGACAGTGCGATGAAGACCGCTTCCGTCCGGGTGGAGGGGCCACTAGCAGCGGTTCGCGACCTCTGCAAGAGCCCCCCGTCACAAAAAATGCGTCACACATTTTACCGAGCCTTGCGCAGCCCCAACGCAAGGCTGATCGCGCCGAGCATGACGAGGATCGCGAAAGTGTCGGCGACGAGGTCCATCAGTTCCGCATCGCGGTGGAGCGCGGGGATCATCTGCACCACCTCGATTCCCGCGCCGAGCAGCACCAGTCCTGCCGCGATTGCCAGCTTGGGCACGCGCGGATAGCCGAGCACGCCCAGCACCGAGAGCGTCGCGAAGGCCATCATGTGCTGGAACTTGTCGCTGGGCTCACCGGGAAAGTGCGGCGGATGCGGCAGCACGGCCATCGTCACGGCAAAGACCAGCGCCAGCCAGAACAGGATTCGGAAGAGGTTCTGCATGACACCACTATCGTGGTGCGGCGCAGCAAATTCAAACTGAACTTGCCCGATCCCGGACGCGCAGAACACCGCGGGTCCCTTCAGGGAGGTATTTTTGCGATGTAGGGAAACTGGAGCGGGCGAAGGGATTCGAACCCTCGACCCCAACCTTGGCAAGGTTGTGCTCTACCACTGAGCTACGCCCGCTCTGGCGTTTCGAAAAGGCCTGCTGGAAAGCGGCCCGTCCGGTGTGGAGGCGGCCCATTAGCAGCGGTTCGAAAGGTCGGCAAGCATAAAAGACAAAGTTTTTGCGACAGCCTCGGAAACGGGCCGAATTGGCGCATTCTCCCTTCACAAACGCGCGCGAAAGGCCAATCTAGGGAATTGATTTTTCGTAATTGGAGCACGAATCTTGGCCAGCATGGGTCTCAACCTCGACGAGCAGAAGGCCGTGGACCGGTTCCGCAAGGCGGTCGCCGAACCTTCGATGACCCAGCTCGTGATCCTGGACTTCTGGGCCGAGTGGTGCGGCCCCTGCAAGGCGCTGACCCCGGTGCTGGAAAAGGTCGCCGCCGAATACGCCGACAAGGGCGTGATGCTCGCCAAGGTCAACGTCGATGAGGAGCAGTTCATCGCCGCGCAGTTCCGCGTGCAGTCGATCCCGACCGTCTACGCGATCTTCCAGGGCCAGCCGGTGGCGGACCTCACCAGCGCCCGCACCGAATCGCAGCTCAAGGGCATGCTCGATCAGTTGCTCGCCAAGCTGCCGGTACAGCCGGGCGGCGCCGAGCCCGCGCCTGACCTCGCCCCGCTGATCGCCATGGGCGAGGAAGCGCTGGCCGAGGGTGACGGCGAACGCGCCGCCAGCATCTTCATGCAGATCCTCGAGATGGCGCCCGACAACGGCGAAGTGCTTGGCGGTCTGGTCCGCGCTTTCGTCGCCGCCGGTCGCATCGAGGAAGGCGAGCAGGTTCTCGATTCGCTGGGCGAACCGCTCTCCACCGACCCGCATGTGGAGCGCGCGCGCGGCGTGCTGGCACTCGCCAAGGACAAGCCCGAGGACAGCGAACTGGCCGCCCTGCGCGCCGCCGCAGCCGAGCGCCCCGCCGACATGGAAGCGCAGTTCGCCTTCGCCGGTGCCGCCTTCGCCGCCGGTGAGCGCGACGGCGCCGCCGAAACGCTGCTGCGCATGATCGCCGCCGACCGCGAATGGAACGAGGGCGCGGCCAAGGCCAAGCTGCTGCAGATCTTCGAAGCGATCGGCCTCGAAGACCCGTGGGTTTCGGCCACGCGCCGCAAGCTCTCGACCGTCCTGTTCGGCTGACGCGGTTGGCGCGGATCACCATCTTCCCGCTGACCGGCGCGGTGCTCTACCCGGGGCTGCAACTGCCGCTCCACATCTTCGAGCCGCGCTACCGCGCGATGGTGAGCGACGCCCTCGCACGCGACCGGCTGATCGGCATGATCCAGCCGCAGAAGGGCTTCGAGGGCGCCCCGCTCTTCGCGGTGGGGTGCCTGGGCCGCATCGGCGATGTCGAGGCTCTGGAAGACGGCCGCTTCAACATCATCCTCGACGGCGAGAAGCGCTTCCGCGTGCTGCGCGAACTCGACGTGACGACGCCGTTCCGGCAGGTCGAGGCGGAACTGCTGGAGGAGCCCGAGGAAGTGCTCGCCCCGATCGAGCGCGCCAGCTTCGAGCGCGAGGCGAAGCGGTTCGCGCAGGCGCAGGGCTATGTGGTCGACTGGGACCAGGTCGGGCGGCTCGACGACATGTCGCTGATCAACGGCGTCTCGCAGATCGCGCCGTTCGATCCGGCGGCCAAGCAGGCGCTGCTGGAAGCCTCGGGGCTCTCGGCGCGGTGCGAGTTGCTGGTACAGCTGATGCAGTTCTTCGGCCGCGCGGGCGATGGTGACGAGGATGGGGCGACGTTGCAGTAGGGCGGCGAGGCCCACCCCGTCCGGCTAGTTCGCTACGCTCTCAAGCCTCCCGGCCCTCCCGCTTGCGGGAGGGCGTAACCTTCCTACTCCCCTCCCGCTTGCGGGAGGGGTTGGGGGTGGGCTCTTCGCCTCAAACCGTATCGAACACATACCCCAGCGAACGCACCGTGCGCAGCGGGTTGCCCGCACCCACGCCCTTGAGCGCCCGGCGCAGGCGGCCGATCCACACGTCCACCGTGCGTTCGTCCACCGGCGGCTCCTGCTTGCCGAGCGCCGAGATCAGCTGCGTGCGGCTGAACACCCGGCCGGGGTGCTCGATGAAGTAGCGCAGCAGGCGCAGTTCGTTGGGCATGAGCGAGATCGGCTTGCCCTGGAAACGCGCCTGGAACGCAGCGACGTCCACCATCAGCTCGCCCTGCGTGACGACGCGTATGCCCGCGCTGTCCTGCTCGCCGAGGTTGGCGCCGAGTACCCGGTCGAGCAGTGCATTGCGCGTCAGCGGGCCGACCATGTAGTCGTCCGCGCCCATGCGCAAGGCACGCTTGCGGTCCTCCTGGTTGTCCTCCTCCAGCACCATGGTCACGTGGGCATGGGCGGTCAGGCTGTCAGCGCGCAGGCGGCGGCACAGTTCGAGGCCGGACATCTCGGGCAGCACCCAGTCGATGAAGACCCACAAGGCCCCCTCGATCAGCGGCAGTTCGGCAAAGTCGGTCCAGCGATGCAGCATGACATCGAACTGGTCATGCCGAAACGGCGCGAGCCCACCCGAAAGTTCGCTCGCCAGCAATATGTCGATCCGCCGCATCGCCCCGTTGTCCGCCTTTTCGAGATAGTCTGCCCCCAGGGTCAGGACCCTTCGTACGCGCGGCTTTTGCCTCCCGAGTATGACGACCCGGTGACATATCGGTGACACGGTCATGAATTCGCAAAACCGGCCCCGGCGCGGGGCTGGCGGCGGAAACAATCGGGAAATATCGCTTATCAACAAGCCGCTTGGCACTTGTCATCGAATTGACCCGCAACCGTCACGCCGCCGCAACCGCCTGCTGTCATAGGCCCCGAAATCGCAGGGAATTTGGGGACGAACGACCATGCGCGAGCAGATCGAAGACTTCATCGGACGTGGCAACAACAGCGGGATTCCCGCCTGGCTCGACCTTCCCGATCCCAAGGGCTTCCGGCCCAAGCGCAAGTACCGCACGATCTGGATCTCGGACATCCACCTCGGCACGCGCGGCTGCAACGCGAACATGCTGGTCGACTTCCTGCGGGCGCACGAGTGCGAGACGCTCTACCTCGTCGGCGACATCGTCGATGGCTGGCGGCTGCGCAAGGGCTGGTACTGGCCGGACGCCCACAACGAAGTCGTCCGCCGCATCCTCAAGATGGCGCACCGCGGCACCCGCGTGATCTTCATCGCCGGCAACCACGACGAGATGCTGCGCGACTATGCGGGCCTCAGCTTCGGCGGGGTCGAGCTGGCGCTGGAATACGTCCACACCACCGTCGACGGCCGCCGCCTGCTGGTGACGCACGGGGATGCCTTCGACGGCGTGGTGCTCTACCACAAGTGGCTCGCGTTCCTGGGCGACCAGGCCTACTCGATGCTGCTGCGCGCCAACATCGTGTTCAACGCCGTGCGCCGCCGCTTTCATATGCCGTACTGGTCCCTCTCGGCCTACATGAAGAAGAAGGTCAAGAACGCCGTCCAGTTCATCGGCAGCTACGAGGAAGCCGTCGCCAACGAGGCCACCTCCCGCGGGTTCGACGGCGTCGTCTGCGGCCACATCCACTGCGCCGAGATCCGCGAATTCGGCGGCATCACGTATTACAACGACGGCGACTGGGTCGAAAGCTGCACCGCACTGGCGGAAGACTTCACCGGCCACATGTCGCTGATCGACTGGGTCAAGGAAACCGGCGGCCACACGATCGCCGAAACGGCCGCCGAGGAGCACGCCGCAGACAAGGAAGCCACCCCGGAGGCCGTATCGTGAAGCTGGCCCTGGCAACCGACGCCTGGTTGCCGCAGGTCAACGGCGTTGTCCGCTCGCTCACCTCGACCGTCGAACACCTCACTGCCCGCGGGCACGAGGTCGAAACGATCACGCCCGACCGCTTCCTGACGATGCCGATGCCGGGCTATGCCTCGATCCGGCTGGCGATGGTGCCGCGCTTCGGCGTACGCCGGATGCTCGACAAGGCGGCGCCGGACATCGTCCACATCGCCACCGAAGGCCCGATCGGCTGGGCCGCGCGCGGCTGGTGCCTGGCGCGCGGGGTGCCCTTCACTTCGGCCTTCCACACGCGTTTTCCCGAATACTGCGCGGTGCGCACCGGGCTCTCGGCCGAGTACTTCTGGCCGATCCTGCAGCGTTTCCACGCGCAGAGCCAGGCGGTCATGGTCTCCACCCGCAGCCTCGCCGCCGAACTGGAAGAACGCGGCATCGGCCCGACCCGCGCGTGGAGCCGGGGCATCGACCACGCCCTGTTCCGCCCCGACGGCCCGCGCCTTGCGGAGATGACCGCGCTGAAGGCGATGCGGCCCGGTCCTGTCCTGCTCAACGTCGGCCGCGTCGCGCCGGAGAAGAACCTCGAGGCCTTCCTCGACCTCGACGTGCCCGGCAGCAAAGTGGTGGTCGGAGACGGCCCTGCGCTCGACAACCTGCGCCGCCGCTATCCGCACGTGCTGTTCCTCGGCGCACTGTCGGGCGAGGCGCTGGCCTCTGCCTATCGCAGCGCCGACTGCTTCGTGTTTCCCAGCCTGACCGACACCTTCGGCCTCGTCGTCATCGAGGCGCTGGCTTGCGGCACTCCGGTGGCAGCGTACCCGGTGACCGGGCCGATCGACATCCTCGGCCCTGACGGACGGGGCGTGGACCACCGTGTCGGCTGGGCGGCGGGCGCGGTCGATACCTCGCTCGCCCGCGCGGTCGAGGGCGCACTGACGGTGGAGCGGACCGACGCCGCCGCGCTGGGCTCGCTCTATTCGTGGGAACGCGCCACCGACCAGTTCCTCGCCGCGATCGAGGGCGCGCTGGACAGCGCCGAACGCGGCCTTCGGTCAGCGGCCTAGCGTCAACCCTCCCCGTGCCTTGTCATCTCCGAAGGCGGGAGGCCAGGGTCAGGTTTGAGATGCGCCGCCTGTCAGGTGCTTACGCGATGGGACCAAGGTACAGGCAGTCCAAGCCGGATCGCGCCCGGCCAGACCCCGATCACAGCGGCGGTTGGGGAGCGTGTCCGCTGGGTTCACGTACCGGGCGGCCGAGGAAATCCTCGACCGGCGGCGTGAAGCCCAGACGCCGGACGACGGCTTGCGGGATCAATGCCTCGAAGCGCATGCCGATGCAGCGACCGACCTGCCATACCACCTGTCCCTGGACGATGCCCTGCCCCTGCAGATCGAGCGTCGCCGACCGTTCGCGCATGTCGCGGTCGCAGGCCATCTCGAACATACAGCCGCCCATGGAAAGGTCGTAGAGGAACACCTGTTCCCTCGCCCCTTCGACGAGACAGGCGACGTCCTTCTCGACGATATGACGGCTCCAGTTACGCGCTTCCATCGCAATTGCCCCCGATGATCTGGCGAGGGCATTACTGCGTCACGGCTTAAGCAATCGATAATGGCCCCGCTTGGTGCGGCCCGGAGGACGACGCTAGCGCCGCTCGTTCCTAAGCACGAATTCGCGCGAGGCGCGGACCGGGACCTTGAGCCGGCATTCCACGCCGCCCGGCTCGAACCTGAGATCCACTTCCGACTTCAGTTCGTGCGCCACGATCTTCTCGATAAGATCGCGCCCGAAACCGCGCTTGGTCGGCTCGGCCACCGGAGGGCCGCCTTCCTCGCGCCAGTGAATCTCCGCGAGGTCGGGCGAGGCCATCGTCCATTGAACGTGAATGCGCCCCTCGATCGTGCTGAGCGCGCCATACTTGGCGGCATTGGTCGCCAGTTCGTGGATGGCCAGACCCAGCGACATGGCATCGTTGGGCGCCAGCTTGATCCCCGGCCCGGCCATGACGACGTGGCTCTCGTTACCTTCCATGTAGGGCGCCAGTTCCGAGCGTACGATGTCGCCCAGCGCCGCGTGGCCCCAGTCGGACTGCGAGAGCAGGTCGTGGGTGGCCGACAGCGCCCGGATGCGCGCGGTCAGGCTTTCGGTGAAATCGTCGATGCCTTTCGAGCGCCGCCGCGTCAGTGCTGCGATCGACAGCACGTTCGCCAGCGTGTTCTTGACGCGGTGGTTCAACTCACGCGTCAGCGAATTACGGATCGAGGCCTGGCTGGTCAGCCACTCCAGAACGACGCGGTCTTCTGCGGCGCGCTTGGTGATCAGCCGCCCGATCGCCATCACCATCAGCGAGGCGAGCGCTCCGAAGAACAGCGTCAGGCGCGAGAGCGGCGAGAGCGCATTGGCCTGACGGTCGCCGACCTCGACGATCCAGGCCTGCCCCGCCACGTCGATGCGTCGCTCTATGGTGGGGCCGGTCAGCCCGTCGGCGCCGCGCTGTTCCGCCAGCAATGTCTCCGGCGCGACGTGGTCGTCGTAGATGGCGATGTCGATGCTGTCGTTGCGGTAGAGTTCACTGGCCGAGCCGAGGAAAGTCTGCGCGCGAAACGGGCTATAGACGAAGCCCTTGACCCACCGCCGCCCGCCTCTCTCCAGCGTCACCGGCATATAGATGAGGAACGCCGCGTCGGTCTGCTGATCTCGCGCCGGGTAGCGGAAGCCGTCCTGCGCGAGTTGGACCACACCCGTCGCCGCCGGGCCGCGGCGGGCCATGGCCCGCTCCATCGCCTGTCGGCGCACGGGCTCGGAGTACATGTCGAAGGCCAGCGCGCGCTTGTTGCCCGGCGATTGCGGCTCCAGGTAATAGACCGGAACGGCATACTTCTGGCCGGGCTCGGGGCGCGGATCGACGCTGAAGTCCAGCCGTCCGCCGCCCTGCACCGCAAACTCGAAAGCGGCCAGCTTGTCCACCGGGATCAGCGGCGCCCAGCCCATGCCGAGCGAGCCGTAGAGCGTACCGTCGCCCTGCAGGTCGCGCGCGAATTCGGCGAACTGTTCGGGCGAAACGACGTCCTGCGTCGCGAACAGCGCGCTGCCTGCGCGCAGCAGCGCTATGTTCTCGGTGACGCGGCGCTGGAGGGCGGAGGAAATCTCGGTAAGCTGGCGGTCGAGTTCGATCGCGCGCGTCTGCTTGTCGGCGCGTTCGATCGCCATGACGGAGACCGCCGTGGTCATGCTGGCGATTAGGAACAGCAGGAACGGCCAGCCGCGCGGATACCTGTGGAACCACGCCTGCTTCTGAACCCTGTCGAGCAGAGCCTGGTCAATCACCCGGCAACGTCCTGCACCATAAACTCCGTCGCATTGCGATCACTTATGAACGCAAGCATCATGCTATGCCAACACTTTACGCTGAGGGGAACCATGCTCGGCATCGATTGTTCCATCTGCAAACGACGTCCGCTCGGCTTGCAGACCGGACGATGCCCGAGACAGCGCCCCGCCTTCCGCCAGCCTTGCGCGCGAAGACATTGGGCCGCGCGCCGGGCTTGACCGCTCCCCGGTCTCGCCGCAAGTGTGCTTTCGGTGAAAGGGAGTTCGTGTTGAATCAGCCCAATGGACGTGGTGACTCCGGCCCTGTGCCCGGCTTGCCGCCCGAAGTCCGTCGAGACGGAGAACCCGGCTGGGCCGGGGGGTTGAGGAAGCTCTACAACTCCGTGGTGGAAGAGCCGCTGCCGGACAGCTTCAAGGATCTCCTTAAGAAGCTGGACGACGACGGCGATGCCTGACCGGATAGCGCCCAGCGCCGCGGACGAAGGCTTCCGCAAGGAACTGCTCTCCGTCCTCCCCCATCTCCGCGCATTTGCCCGAGGCCTGTCGGGACGGCCGGACTTTGCCGACGATCTCGTACAGGAAGCCGCGATCAAGGCGTGGACCGCGCGCGAACGCTATCAGGCGGGCACCAACATGCGCGCCTGGACTTTTGCGATCCTGCGCAACCACTATCTGTCCGAGCTGCGCCGCTCCCGCCGCCAGACCGACCTCGATGAAGGCGTGGTCGAGAAGATGCTGGTGATGGAAGCGGATCAGGAAGGCCCGCTCCACCTCGACGACATGGAGGCCGCGCTGCAGAAGCTGGCCCCCGAAAGGCGCGAGGCGGTGCTGCTCGTCGGCGCCTCCGGCTTCAGCTACGAGGAAGCGGCCGAGATCGCCGGTTGCCCGATCGGCACGATGAAGAGCCGTGTCGCCCGTGCCCGCGCCGATCTTGCCCGGATGCTCGACGGCGATCAGCCGCAGCAGGTCGAGGTCAAGGCGCGCAAGACGGGCTGACCGGCTGCCGCAACGGCGGCAGCGCCACCAGGCATACCAAGGCCGCCAGATGAAACGCGAGCGCCGCTGCCGTCAGCGGCACGGTGCCGCGTTCGATCCATGGCGAGACTATGCTCGTGCCCAGCGCTGCGGCGGTCAGGATGCACAGGATCACCAGAGCACTGGCGCGGGCATCGTCGCCGCGGCTCGCCAGGATCGCGCGGAAGAACCCCGCCGGACCGCGCAGGCCGAGGCCGGTGTTGACGGGGATGAACAGCGCCGTGATCACCAGCGCCGAAGTCCCGCCCGACAGCGCGTAGGCGAACTGCCCTGCCGCTCCGAGTGCGGAGAGACCGGTGCCGAAGGCGATGACGCGCTCGGCGCCCAGCCTGTCGCCCCAGTGCGCGGCGGTGTTGGCGGCGATGATGAAGGTGACGACGCCGCTCATCTGCATCGTGATGAAGTCCGCCAGTGTCCCGCCGTGCACGCGCGCGAAGACGGTGGGCATCCCGAACACGAATACCAGCAATCCGCCCAGCACGCTCGCCTGGCTGAGCGCATAGCGCAGGAACGTCGGGTCGCGCAGCAACACCACGAAGCTGCCCTGCCCGCGCCGTCCCACTTGCGGCAAGCCGCCGGTGAGCATGACCAGCACCGCCGCCGCGAAGGCCCCCGCGGCCATGACCTCGAAATTCAGCGACCAGCCGCCGAGCGCCAGCAGCCCTGCGCCCGCCACGGGGGCAAGGGCCGGCCCCAGCGCCTCGATGCTGCCCAGCAGGCCGATCGCCCGGACCGCGCGGGTCTCGTCGAACATGGCCTTGACGATGCCCGGCGCAAAGACGGCGGGACCTGCCGCGACCATGCCCTGCAGCGCGCGCAGCCCGATGAGCGCCTCGATATTCGGGGCCATCGCACAGGCCAGAGAGACGGCGGCGGTCGCCAGCAGCGAGCCCACGATCAGCCGCGATGTCGCGACCCGGTCTCCCAGCGCGCCGTAGCCGAGCAGGCCGATACAGGTGCCTCCGACGTAAGCTGCCAGCACCAGTTGTGCCTGCGACGGATCGCCGCCCAGCGCCTCGGGCAGCAGCGGCACGGCGGGCAGGACGAGATCGACGCCCATCATGCCGATGATGGTGCCGCACAGGACCAGTGCCAGCGTCAACCACGCGCGATTCATCGAAGCCGTCCCCCTTGTCGGAAGACGGGTTTGTTGCAGGTGCGGCGGACTAAGGAAAGGCCCACCCCCGACCCCTCCCTCCTTCGGCAGGCTCAGGATGAGCGGGAGGGGAGAATAACGTCATGCCCTCCCGCTCGCGGGAGGGCCGGGAGGCTTGGCAGCTTGCTGCCTAGCCGGACGGGGTGGGCTAACCGCACCCCGAAAAAACAAAACCCCCGCATCCCTTGCCGGATGCGGGGGCCTTGAGAAGCCTGTCTGGCCTTCGGCTTACGCCGGGTAGGTCCAGGCGGTGCCGCGGTCGAAGTTGTCCGAGGCGAACTTCCAGTTGAGGATGTTCTCGAGGACCGCCTTCACGTAGGCCGGACGCTTGTTCATCTGGTCGATGTAGTAGGCGTGCTCCCAGACGTCGACGGTCAGGAGCGGCACGACGTCCTTGACGAGCGCGCTGTCGGCGTCGTGGGTCGAGATCACCTTGAGCTTGCCGCCTTCGACGACGAGCCAGGCCCAGCC
Source organism: Novosphingobium sp. 11B (assembly GCF_054589055.1). Lineage (NCBI taxonomy): Bacteria > Pseudomonadati > Pseudomonadota > Alphaproteobacteria > Sphingomonadales > Sphingomonadaceae > Novosphingobium > Novosphingobium sp. 11B. Next base: position 16,013 of record NZ_BAAILP010000138.1, read on the forward strand.
GTTCGAGAAGTGGTTCACCGCCTCGTTCGAGAGCGCTTCGAGCAGCGCGTCGATCGAACCGAAGTCGGCGGTGATGGCAGCGGCCAGGCTCTCGCTCGGCGCGGTCTTCTCACCCGACAGCGAGTGCCAGTAGAAGCCGTGGTTCCAGGTCTGGGCCGAGTTGTTGAACAGCGGACCGGAAGCCGACTTGGCGATCTCTTCGACCGACTTGCCTTCGTTCTCGGTGCCGGCGATCGCGGCGTTCAGCTTGTCCACGTAAGTCTTGTGATGGGCGCCGTGGTGGATTTCCAGCGTCTTGCTCGAGATGTGCGGTTCGAGCGCGTCCTGCGCATAGGGCAGCGGCATGAGGGCGATGGTCATGGTCATGTCCTTTTTCAGGTTATTGAAGCTGGCCTGCACTTCGGCGGGAAACCGAAAAAGCGCAGAAAAGATCGCGGCCTATGTCTGACGTGCAGCGCAACAATTCAAGCGCGCAATCGCGGCATTTTGAATTTCTCATGCGAAAAAGGATGGCGGGGTTGCCGCCATCCTCTCCCGTGGTCGCCGTCGTCCTGCAAGGGGAGCAAACGCCGGCGAGCCAACCCATACCGGCCGTGTGATCCGGCCGTCAGGTTCGTCAGTTCTGCTTGTCGGCAGCGTCCTTCATCGCGTCGGACTTGGCGTCGCCTGCCTTCTTGACCGCGTCGGCCTTGTTTTCCAGCGCATCTTCGGCGGCTCCGGTGGTCGCATCGGCCTGCGCGTCGATCGCGTCGGCGGCGGCGTCGGACTGGGCCTCCACGGCATCGGCCGCCTTCTCGGTCGCTTCCTGCTGCGGGCTGTTGCAGGCGGCAAGGCCCAGCGAAGCGGCAGCGACGGCAATCATGGCAAGACGCGAAGTGGCAGTGGCTTTCATGGCGAGGAATCCTTTTCCCTGTTTATGGTATCGGGCGCGTTGAAGATGCCGAGGGGAGGACGCGCCACCTCCCGCCGCAAGGCCCGCCGAAGCGGGCCTCACTTCGAGGTCGTCGGGACCGTGCGGTTCTTAGCGAACCGAGCCGCGACGGAAGAGGTTGACGATCGCCAGCAGGACGACCGCGCCCAGGAACGAGGCGAACAGCGACATGATGTCGAAGGCACCGCTGGTAATCGGCGCACCGCCGATGAGCGGGGTGATGATGAAGCCGGCGATCACCGCGCCGACGACGCCGACGACGATGTTCAGGAAAATGCCCTGCTGCGCATCGGTGCGCATCAGGATGGAAGCGAGCCAGCCGATGATGCCACCGACGAGGAGGATAAGAAGGAGGGTCATGGTTTCCGTCTCCGAATTGAGTTTGCTGACCCTAATAACGGGCAGTAGCGCGCAAGGTTCCGCAACAATACGAACGCCTCGTCGCAACGTGAACTTTGCCGCAACCAACTGCGCGCCCGCCGGGTTCTGGCCAGCAAGGAGGCGCGAGACGTGTATACTTCGGCCCGGGACCGCGCGGCGTCCGCCCTCGCCTCGCTGCTGATCGTGGCGGGCGGGCTGGCGGCGATGATGGCGGGACTTGCTGCGCGCATGACACCGCAGGAACGCCGCGAGACGCTCGCCGCGATCATTCCCCTGCGCGAGGAGCCGGAGAAACCCCGGCCGAAGGAAATCCCGGCCAAGGCGGATTCCACCGCCGCGAAGGGCCGTCCCTCACCTCCCAACTTGCGCAACAAGGCGACGCAGGTGGTCGCCCCGCCGCCGAAGCTGCCCCCGCTGATCGTGCCGCCGCCGATTGTCACCGCGCCGAAGGCCGGCATCGGTTCGGCCGCGCAAAGCGGCGCCTCGGACCGCCTTGGCCCCGGACAGGGCGCGGGCGGGATCGGCGATGGTGACGGCGGCGGCGGCAACGGCGACGGCGCGGGCGAAGGCGATGATACCCTCACCCGCCCGCGCCAGATCCGCGGACGCCTGCACTTCTCCGACCTGCCGCCGGACCTGCGCGACGCCAAGACCGGCGGCGAACTCAAGCTGCAGTACCGCATCGGCGTGGACGGGCGGGTCAGCGACTGCCGCATCCTCACCTCAAGCGGTCGCCCCGACCTCGATGCGACGACCTGCCGGCTGATCACCGAACGGTTCCGTTTCAAGCCCTCGCGTAACCGTGCGGGAGAGCCGGTGGCTGCAATCATGGTCGAGACCCACGGGTGGTATTTCCCGCCGGAGGACACGCCTTGAAAGTGGTGGGGTGCCCACCCCGTCCGGCTAACTCGCTGCGCTCGCAAGCCTCCCGGCCCTCCCGCTTGCGGGAGGGCAAGGCGCAGTGCTCTCATTCCCCTCCCGCTCGCGGGAGGGGGCAGGGGTGGGCAAGATCGGGACACCAACCCCTCCCCCGCGCGTTACCCCCGTAATCCGACACGGCGCAGCTTGACGCACCCACGCCAATGGAGCCAAGACACCCCTTCGAAGTCCTCGCGAGAATTGCACCGATGCTTTCGCAAAAAACACGCTATGCGATCCGGGCCATGCAGCACCTCGCGGACAAGTACGGCCAGGGTCCGATCCCGCTGACCGACATCGCCGAGACCCAGAACATCCCGGCGAAGTTTCTCACCGTCATCCTGTCGGAACTGTCGCGCTACGGCATCGTCGCCTCACAGCGCGGCAAGGACGGCGGCTACTGGCTGGGCGTGCCCCCGATCGACATCACCTATGGCGATCTTATCCGCGTGATGCGCGGCTCGCTGGCTCTGGTGCCCTGCGCCAGCCGCTTCGCGCACGAGACCTGCAAGAACTGCGTCGAGGAAAAGGACTGCCGCACCCGCGCGCTGATGCTGCAGGTCCGCGACGCCACGGCGGGCCTCCTCGACGGGATGCGGCTGTCGGACAAGATCGACCCCGTGCCCGCCGCCGAAGGGCTGGAAGCCGTCGAGGACGTCTGAGCTTTAGCGGCTGAAAGCAAACCTTCTTCCTCGACCCCATTGTCAACTTTTACGATAGAGAATACCAAGCCCGCATCCGCCCCGCTGCGAGAGGAGATGCGCATGCGAATTGCCAAGCCCGCCGATGCGACCGCAACCGAACACCCGCTGCTCAACGAAGGCGTCCAGCACGTGATCGAGGCGCTGCAACGCCTGCGCTTCGGCGTGATCCAGTTGACCGTCCACGACGGCAAGCTGATGCAGGTCGACGTCACCGAGCGCCGCCGCTTCAACCACTGATCGACCCGACCTGGCGAAGCCGAGCACACCGGACGACCGGGCGGCTTCTGCCTGGAGATTGATCCGCGTGGTTCCCATCCGCGCGGCATTCGCCTAGCCAGTAGATGGGCCAGTACATGGGGCCAACAGGCCGCGACCAGATCCAACCTGCACCCCAGGAGGAGTAAGAATGCTCGATTCGCTGCCGACACTGGCCGAAATCGCTCCCTTCATCGCCATCGGTTTCGCCGCGCAGATCGTCGATGGCGCGCTCGGCATGGCCTTCGGAGTGATCACCCAGACGCTGCTGGTCAGCGTGGTCGGTGTTCCTCCGGCAGCGGCCTCGGCCAGCGTCCACCTGGTCGAGCTGTTCACCACCGGCACCTCGGGCATCAGCCATATCCTGCACCGCAACGTGAACTGGGGCCTGTTCCTGCGGCTGGTGCCGACCGGCATCATCGGCGGCGTCGCCGGTGCCTACCTGCTGTCGAGCATCGACGCCTCGGTGGCCAAGCCCTACGTCATGATCTACCTCACCGGCATCGGCATCTACCTGATGTTCCGCGCCATCCGCATGCGCAAGCCGAGCTTCGCGGACCCCAAGTACACCGCCCCTCTGGCGCTGGCGGGCGGCTTCCTCGACGCGGCGGGCGGCGGCGGCTGGGGTCCGGTGGTCACCTCCAACCTGCTGGTGCAGGGCGGCGAACCGGCCAAGACGATCGGCACCGTCAACACCGCCGAATTCCTGCTGACCACCTCGATCTCGATCGCGTTCATCTCCACCATCGGGCTTTCGGCCTTCACGGTGGCTACGGTCGGCCTGATCATCGGCGGCGTCGTGGCTGCGCCCTTCGGCGCCCTCTTCGCCAAGCGCATCAAGCCGCGCACGCTGCTCGCGGCCGTCTCGGTGGTGCTGATCGCCACCAGCGTGTTCAGCATCTGGAAGTCGTGGCCGATCTTCTGAGGACGCCTTGCCCACCCCGCTGCGACTAGGTCCTGCGGACCAAGTCTCGCTGCCCCTCCCGCAAGCGGGAGGGGAAAATCGCGTCAGCCCTCCCGCCTGCGGGAGGGCCGGGAGGCTTGGGAGCGAAGCGAACTAGCCGGACGGGCTGGGCCTGACGTCAAAACGTGAACGTCACCACGACCGGGTCCGAATAGCCCCCCGTCTTCGCGTACTGCCCCGCCGGAATCCGCCCATAGGCCATCTTGGTCGCGTTGAAATTCAGCAGGTTGTTGATCAGCATCGACTGCGAGGAGCCGCCATTGCTGTTGTTCCCCCAGACCGTGGCGTAGCCTGCGTCCTGATAGATGTTGTAGTTCAGCCGCGCGGCCCCGTTCGCCATCTGCCGCGCCGCCGCGTTGCCCGACGTGCCCGCACTCAGCGCAAGATCGACCGTCGCGTTCATCGGCACGCTGACCGAGATGCAGTTGGCGGTGACCGTCGCCGTCGCCGTGGTCGGCGAGGAAGCGGCCGGGTTGTAAGTCCTGAAGCTGAGATTGGTGGTCGAGACCGAGCAGATGCACACGAGGCACCCCGCCGCGTCCGCCGCCGCCGTGGGCGCGAGCCCGCACGCCAGTCCCCCCAGCGCCGCGATGGACCGAGTGGCAAGCCGCATCGTCACGTCCTTTCGTTCCCGCGCACGCAAGTGACCGGCGTTGCCGCAAGGCTCGCGTCCTCGCCCAGCGCCGGGATCGGCGCCAGGCACGTCCCGCCCGCACCCGAGACGCTGAGCGTGCCCGCACCGCCGCGATAGCCTTCGAGCCAGACTTCGCCGTCGTAGCCTACGACGCCCACCCCGCCTGCCCAAGCGATGCTCGATCCGGTCTGGAGCGGAATTCCCTGCGTATCGAGCACCCGCAGCCGCACGCCCTGCCCGCCCACGGTGCCGAAGCGCACCCGCACCGCCTGCCGCCAGCCCGGCGCGACGACCTGCTGCGCGGTGTCGAGGTCGTCCGCGATCGGCACTTCGGCGGCGTCGATGCCGATGTGGTTCTCGGCATAAGGCTGGAGGCCGGTGACGATCACGCCGCGCCCGCGCCCGGCCTTGGTCGGACGCGGGCGGTTCTCGACGGTG
>NZ_BAAILP010000138.1:21373-26005 GCF_054589055.1 Novosphingobium sp. 11B
GTCGCTGGCCACGTCGACCAGCGCGAAGCCGTCGTCGATGTGCTGGCTGGCGACGAGCGTTCCGTCCACCCGCAGCAGGCCGCCGCGCACGTTGAGCTGCACGCCCTGCTGCCCACGCCGCTGCGCCGCGTCTAGGCGGATGTCGCCCGCGCCGCTGCGATAGCCGAGCCCGCCCTCCAGCCATGCCGCGCCGCTATCACGCCCGGCCAGCGCCCGCGCGCCGAAGCCGCTGCGGTCGGGCAGGTTCTGCGTGAAAGTCGCGGCCGCACGGCCGGGCTCGGCGATCACCGAAGCATTGCGTCGCGGTCCCAGCGGAATGGTCAGCGAGCCGAACAGTCCCGCGTCGCGCCGCCCCGCGCGATAGGCGGTGTACTGCACGCCCGCCGAGAGATAGCCGCCGCGCAGGTTCGCCGTGTAGTAGGCCGAGGCGAGATCGTAGCGGGTTTGTCCTTCCCCGCCGATACCCTGCGTCAGCCGCGCATAGCTGGCATTGAGGCTGCCGATCCGTCCGAGCGAAAGCCCTCCCGCGACCGCCAGTTCGCTGCGCCCGCCGCCGTTGAAGCGGCCCTCGCCCACCTGCCGGAACTGCGCGTCGGCGCGCTCGTAGCTGGCGGTGAAGGTATAGACCGGCGTGACGCGCTGCATTTGCGCGCGCACCAGCGTCCCGGTCCCCGCTGACCCTTGCGACACCGCGCCTGCAAGCGAAACCTCGCCCACCGCGCCCAGCACCATCGCCGCGCCAAGGCCCGCCATGCGCGTGCGACCGCTGACCTCCACGCGCCCTTCGAGGGTCAGCGCATTGGTGATCCCGCGCCGCAGTCCGGCCGCCGCGAACAGAGGGCCATAGGCGAAGCTGTCGAAGCCGAAGCGCCTCCGCAGCGCGCCCGCCTCGATCGCGAATTCGGAGAGGCCGGGGCGCAGCAGGCTCGGGCTCGCGTAGAAGCTGCGCGTCACCTGCCGGGTATTGCCCGCAAGGTCACGCACGCTCATCGTCACTTGCCCCGCCCCGGTGAGGCGCGGCTGGAGGGTCAGGTCGAAGGCGCCCGGCCCGACGTCCATCGACTGGCGCGACGATTGCGCCATAAGTTCAACGGTGGATGCCGTCAGCGCGCTCCCGGAGATCACCGGAAGCGGGAAGTTGATGCTCTGAGGATCGAGCGAGAAATCGGTGCCGAGGAACACCCCGCCATAGCGTACCGGACGGCTCCACGGCGCGCCGGTGCCGACGGTGTCGCCCAGCACCAGCCGCATCCGCTGCTGAGGAAAGTCCCGGCGCAGCGCGGTATCCAGCCGCACGACGCCTCCCCGGTCGCTGTCGACGAGAAAGCTGGAGTCGGCGACGCCCCAAGGTCCGGAAACGCCTGCATCGACGAACCCGCCAAGCCGCGCGTGACCGTTCCAGTCGGACAGCGTCAGGTCGTAATCGAGGAACTGCGCCGGGATCGTCTGCGCCAGCGGCACGACATGGCGGCCGGGATCGAACGTGTAGCGCGGAAACAGGCTGACGTCGGCATCGACCAGCAGCGTCGCCCCGTCCGCGTCGAGCCGCGCGACAAGACCCTTCACACGGTCCAGCGCAACATAGCTTTCGCCGCCCAGCGTCTCGGCCGCGGTCATGGAATGGGCGGCGAGGCCCCAGCCCTCGATGTCGCTGCGCCGCGCAAGGAGGTGGCCGTCATGCACGATAAGCAGGCCGGGCTCGGCGATCGCCTGCCCGTTGAGGACGACGCCGACCGGCATGGGCGCCGCCTCGGCCGCAGACTGCGCGCGGGCAGTTCCGGCGCCGATCGCAGGCGACAGGGCAAGCGCAGCCGAAAGGGCTGCCGCAAGGCGGCGGGAGAGGCGCTTCACCGGAGGCGACCATCAGCTCACGGCGCAGGGAGGGCGACGGTATACTCGCCCTCCTCGGCACGCACGTGGATGGAGGACAGACCGCGCGGCAGGCGCTCGGCCGGGATCAGCTGCGCACCTCCGGCCAGAAGATAGAACGGTTTGTCCAGAGTGACCGTCTCGCTCGCTCCCTGCAGGGTGAGCGCAACGACCCGGGCATGGCCGCTGCCCGTGTTGGCAAGGCGCAGACCCTGCGGCGAGATTGAGGCAGTAAACTGTGGCGCCACGCCCTCGGCGCCCCGGAACACCGGGACCGAGAGGCGCAGCAGCGTCTGCACGACGCCCGGCTGGGCCTGTGTGGGATCCGGAAGTTCGTCGACGATCAGGCGCCACTGCCTTTCCGTCTGCGCCCCTGTATCGGCGGGCAGGCTGCAGCGCACCAGCCGCGTGCCGTGCGGCGCAATCGTCGCGATCGGCGGATTGACGACGAAGTCGGTATCGGGATCGAGAATGTCGGCACCGCCCTCGTCGCGGCTCCATGCGAAGCCGCGCACCTGCACGGTCACCGCGCGGTCGGAATCGTTGCCCAGCGTCAGCGAGCAGAAGCGGCGGCCCGAAGGTACATCGACGCGCACCGGCATCACGCTGAGCGAACCCGCCCGCGCCGGGGCGGCAAAGCCGCCCCACATGGCAACGAACAGGGCCGCCAGCAGTACCGGAGCGCGCCGAAAGGTCATCAGTAGGTCACCGTGACGGTCACCGAGTCGGTGTAGGCGCCCGCCGTGGTGTTCTGGCTGCCGGGGATGCGGCCGTAGACGGTGTAGGCGGTGGCGGAAGTCCCGGCGGTGCCCGCTACGGTGTCGGTATTGACGGTGTTGCCCCAGTTCGTGGTGCGGCCGGAATCGGAATAGAGCGCGTAGTTGAGGGTATGGCCGGAGGAATTGAGCTTGCGCACGGTGGTCGTGCCGCCGGTCGTCGTGCCCGCATTGAGGCCGACGTTGTAGGGCGTGCCCTGCGTGCAGGTGACGTTGACGGTGGTGGTCGCGTCGACGTTCGAGGACGACGTCGGGTTGTAGTTGCCGAAAGCCAGCGGGCTGGCGGCGACGACGCAGGCCGACTGCACGTTGGCCGTCACCGTGATGGTGTCGGTCACCGTCGCGGCGGACGCGGCCTGGGGCGCGAGGACGATACCTGCGGCAAGGGCGAACCCTGCGGCAAGCGGGCGAAGGCGGCGAGCGCCGCGGGCATGGTGAACGTTGCTCATGGCAATCGTTTACCAAGTCAGGGTTGCCCAGCCTTCCAACGCCCTCCCCGGTGGTTCACCTAGGAACGCGGCAACCAAACGCTCCGGCGATTTCCGATTGCCCCGGCGTGAAATAGCCCGTGCGGGGCGGTCCTGCGCTTTTGCCCCGGCCGGTCAGGTGGCAAGCTGGCGGGCATAACGAAAATCGCCCCGGAGAGACCTGACCTTGCGCTATCTATCGGAAATCGGTGCCGCGTGGCGCCCGCTACTGGCGGCGACGCTGGGCATGGGTACGGGCATGTCGATCATCGGCACCGTCACCAGCGCGATCGCGCCCTCGCTCGTCGCCGATGCCGGGTGGTCCAAGGCGCAGTTCGCGATGACCGGCATGCTCGGCATGTTGACGGCGCTGTCGATGCCCTTCATCGGCCGCCTCGCCGACCTCTTCGGGGTCAAGCTGACCGCGCTGATCGGGATCGTCGCCATGCCGCTGACGATGCTGGGCTTCAGCCTCATCGGCGGCTCGTTCGAGGCCTATCTGGCGATCTTCATCTTCCAGAGCATCATTTGCGTGACGACCACCGCGACGGTCTACACGCGCCTCGTCGTCCAGCATATCGAGCACGCGCGCGGCCTCGGTCTTGCAATCGTCGCCTGCGGCCCGGCCCTGTTCGCCGCGATCGGCGGGCCGGTCATCAACGAGTTCGTCGAGGCGCACGGCTGGTCGGCGACGTACCGGATGCTGGCGCTGTTCACGGTGCTCACCGGCATCGTCGTGTTCCTGCTCATCCCCGGCGGACGAGCGCATGCGGCCCTCGTCACCGCGCCCAAGCGCCGCGCGCGCGACGACTATCCCGAGATCTTCGGCGAGCGGGCGTTCTGGATCCTGTTCGGCGCGATGTACTTGTGCAACCTGCCACTGACGCTGATTCTCGTGCAGCTCAAGATGCTGGTGCTCGATCAGGGGATCAGCGGCGAAGGCGCCTCGATCATGTTCACCGCGCTGGCGGTGGGGATGCTGCTGGGCCGCTTCGTGACCGGCGTGGCGCTCGACCGCTTCGCGCCGCAAGTGGTGTCGTTCGTGATGCTGGCGCTGCCGGGGCTCGGGCTGTTCGTGCTGGCGAGCAACTGGGACGCGCCGGCAGTGGTGACCGCGGCGATCTTCAGCCTCGGCTTCGCGGTGGGGGCGGAAGGGGATATCCTCGCCTTCCTCGTCGCGCGGCACTTCCGGACGCGAATCTATTCCAGCGTGCTCGGGCTGCTGACGGGGGTGTGCTCGCTGGCGGCCGCTTCGGGAGCAGCGCTGCTGAGCTGGACGCTGGCGCGGACCGGCAGTTTCGACACGTTCCTGGTGACCGTGGGCACGTCGGTATTCGCAGGCGCCCTGCTGCTGCTCATGCTGCGCAAGGGGCCGCAGGTGGAGGAAGCGTTGGGGGAACCGGTGCCGGCCTGACGTCGTCCCGGACTTGATCCGGGACCGCTGACCATGAACAGCCCACCTCGCGGGCGCGCGCAGCTAGCTCTTACCTAAAGACAGCCAGCGGTCCCGGATCAAGTCC
>NZ_BAAILP010000139.1:0-4449 GCF_054589055.1 Novosphingobium sp. 11B
GCGCGGCGTCTGCATTTTTAGGCCCTTGTTTCAGAGCCGTCGGCGATTACTCGCCGAAAGTGCGCTGCCACCAGCCACGGCGCGGTGCCGGAGCGGCATCGTCAGCCGACGCGGCTTCGGCGACTGCTTCTGGTTCGGCGACTGGTGCCGGAGCGGCTTCGGCCTCGACGTCCGCCTTCTTGCGACGGGTGCGCTTGGGCTTTGCTGCAGCCTCTTCCGCAACCGGCTCGGGAGCCGGTGCCGGAGCGGCTTCGGCCTCGACGTCCGCCTTCTTGCGGCGGGTGCGCTTGGGCTTTGCAGGCGCTTCCTCGGCAACCGGCTCGGGCGCTGCGGGCGCTTCGACGACGGCTTCGGCTTCGACGTCCGCCTTCTTGCGACGGGTACGCTTGGGCTTTGCCGGCGCTTCCTCGGCGACCGGTTCGGGCGCTGCGGGCGCTTCGACGACGGCTTCGGCCTCGACGTCCGCCTTCTTGCGGCGAGTGCGCTTGGGCTTTGCAGGCGCTTCCTCGGCGACCGGTTCGGCCGGGACGATCGGCTCGGCGCTGATGCCGCCATCGGCGACCGGCAGCGCGGCTTCTTCGGCAGCCAGTTCGAGGCCTTCGGCGCCGATCACGGCGTCCTCGCCCTCTGCGCCGTTCTCGGCCTCGCCTTCACCGCGACGACCGCGACGACGGCGACCACCGCGACGGCGGCGCTTCTTGGGTGCGTTGGTATCGTCACCCTCGGCCTCGGTGCCCTCGGCTTCGACGATGCTCTCGCCTTCGTCTTCGGCGTCGTCGCCTTCGTCCGAAGCGTCGGCAGCTTCGACCTCAGCGGTCTCGGCACCGTCCTCGCGGCGATCGCGGTTGCGGCCACGACGGCGCTTGCGGCGCTTGCTGCGGCGGCCTTCACCGTCCTCCGACGCTTCGGTGCGCTCGGCAGCCTCTTCGGCTTCCAGCTCTTCGTCCTCGTACTCTTCCTCGACGAAGTCGTCCTCGACGTCCTCGGCGATGGGCTCGAAGCGGGGCACGAACTCGTTGCGCGGACCCGACGACATGACGCGCATCTTGGCGCCTTCGTTTTCACCCTCGGGGATGACTTCGACGGTGACGCCGTAGCGTTCCTCGATGTCGGCTAGGTCGGTGCGCTTGGCGTTGAGCATGTAGACCGCCGCCTCGGTGGAGGCGAACAGCGACACCACGATGCCCTTGCCCTTGGCCGCCTCGTCCTCGATCAGACGCAGCGCCGAGAGACCGGCGGAGCTGGCGGTGCGGACGAGGCCGGTGCCGTCGCAGTGCGGGCACGAGCGGGTGGTCGCTTCGAGAACGCCGGTGCGCAGGCGCTGGCGGCTCATTTCCATCAGGCCGAAGCTGGAAATGCGGCCGACCTGAATGCGGGCGCGGTCGTTCTTGAGCGCTTCCTTCATCGCCTTCTCGACCTTGCGGACGTTGGAGCCATACTCCATGTCGATGAAGTCGATCACGACGAGGCCGGCCATGTCGCGCAGGCGCAGCTGGCGGGCGATTTCGGCCGCGGCTTCGAGGTTGGTGGCAACCGCCGTCTGCTCGATCCCGTGCTCCTTGGTGGCGCGGCCCGAGTTGATGTCGATCGAAACCAGTGCTTCGGTCGGGTTGATGACGATGTAGCCGCCCGAACGCAGCTGCACGACGGGGTCGTACATCGCGGTCAGCTGGTCCTCGGCGCCGAAGCGCTGGAACAGCGGGACGGGATCGGCGTAAGGCTTAACCTTGCGGCCGTGGCTGGGCATCAGGAGCTTCATGAAGTCCTTGGCGGCGTGGTAGCCGGCCTCGCCCTCGACGATCACTTCCTCGATGTCGCGGTTGTAGATGTCGCGGATGGCGCGCTTGATGAGGTCGCTGTCCGAGTGGATCAGCGCCGGAGCGGCCGAGCGCATGGTCTGTTCGCGCAGCTCGTCCCACAGGCGGGCGAGGTAGTCGAAGTCGCGCTTGATCTCGGTCTTGGTGCGTTGGAGGCCCGCCGTGCGGACGATGCAGCCCATCGAGCGGGGCAGGTCCATCTCGGCGATGATCGACTTCAGGCGCTTGCGGTCCGAGGCCGAGCTGATCTTGCGGCTGATGCCGCCGCCGTGGCTCGAATTCGGCATGAGCACGCAGTAGCGGCCCGCGAGGCTGAGGTAGGTGGTGAGAGCCGCGCCCTTGTTGCCGCGCTCTTCCTTGACGACCTGGACCAGCAGCACCTGGCGGCGCTGGATGACGTCCTGGATCTTGTAGCGGCGGCGCAGCGCCATGCGTTTGGCGCGCAGGTCGTCGGCTTCCTTCGAGCGGCCCGAGGGACGGCCGCCCTGGCGGCGACGGCCACGGCCGCGACGGTTATTGCCTTCGGACTCTTCGTCGCCGTGCTCGCCCTCATGCTCGCCGTCGTCGTCGGCGTGGAACGGGTTCTCTACCGCGCCGTCCTCGATCGTGGCGACATGGTCCTTTTCGGACGTATCGACCTCGGTGAGGCCGCCATCGTCGTTGTAGTCGCCGTCTTCGTCCTCGTCGTCACCTTCGGTGGCGCGCAGGGCGGCTTCTTCCTCGGCATGGGCGGCTTCTTCCGCCAGCAGGGCCTCGCGGTCCTCCTTGGGGATCTGGTAGTAGTCCGGGTGGATTTCGCTGAAGGCGAGGAAGCCGTGGCGGTTGCCGCCGAAGTCCACGAACGCGGCCTGGAGCGAAGGCTCCACGCGCGTCACCTTCGCGAGGTAGATGTTACCCTTGATCTGCTTGCGTTCGGTCGACTCGAAGTCGAACTCTTCAATGCGGTTTCCCTTGACGACCGCCACCCGCGTTTCTTCCGGGTGGCGCGCATCGATCAGCATGCGGGTTGCCATTTGGTATTCTCCGTGCGCGTCGACGCCGGGCCGGATCAGCCTGGCGGATGCGCGTATGTTCACTGTAGGCGAATGCGCCCCGCAGAATCACGACGCGGCCACTTGGGGCGGCGTTCCAAACTGAGGGGGCGAGTTTTGGCGCAATGGTGGAGCAATCCAGCGCTCCATGCGCGGCGAAAGTAGTGGCTGCCCCAGTAGCATGTGTGGCAGCATGTGCGTCTGCGAGCGAAGACACGCGCGGCGTATTAGAACGCGCGGAAAGTTGCGACCACGCCGCCCGCGCCCTTTCGGGCGTCGAATGGCAAGGCGGCAACTGGCTTCTCATGGCTCACTTCAACCTGATAAGGCACTCCGGAAAAAGGATTATTTCCGGCTCCCTGGACCGAGGCTTGCGTCTGGCTCTGCCGGTCCTGTCCGGCGCCATATGGTTATGGTATTGCCGGATTGCGAGGACCGACGCGCATTCCTCGCCTCGGTTCTGCTGGCCTAGCATTCATGACGCAAGACGGCAAGTTGCTTGGACCGTTGGAATTTGGCGGGCATCGGCCCGGGGCGGAGCGGCTGACCAGCCTGTGGGAAAGCGCGGGGGCGCAGGATTGCCCGCCCGCCAAACGCGGCTTAGTCCTTGGCGCAAATGTCGCGCACCTTGCAGTTGATCCTCGTCTTCATCGCGCCGCTGGCGGTGCTTGCCGCCGCGTTCGCGGTGAGCGGGGTATGGCCGGTGCGGGCCGGGGGCTACGACTACGTCATCCGCTTCGACCTGCCCGGGGTGAACGCGCCGATCGACCTGCCGCGCGTCGATGGGCCGCCCGACGCCAGCCGTCCGTTGGTGGTCATCGATCCGGGCCATGGCGGCTTCGATCCCGGCGCGGGGGCAGGAGCGCTGAAGGAAAAGGCCGTGGCGCTGCAGATCGCATTGGCGCTGCGCGAGAAGCTGCTGGCAAGCGGCGGCCTGCGCGTGGCCCTGACGCGCGACACCGACCGCTTCATCGCGCTCGCCGATCGCCCTGACATCGCCCGGCGGCTGAACGCGGACTTGTTCGTCTCGATCCATGCCGACAGCGCCGAGGCTGATTCGGCGCGCGGGGCAAGTGTCTATGTCCTCTCGGAAAAGGGATCGAGCCAGGCCGCCGAGCGGTTCGCCGAACGGGAGAACGGAGCCGACCGCGTGAATGGCGTCAAGCTGTCGAAGACGAGCGCGCAAGTGGGCGCGATCCTGCTCGACCTCTCGCAGCGCGGGGCGCAGGCGCGCTCCACCCAAGTCGCGACGCTGCTGCTGCGCGAACTGGGCGACGCGGGCGTTGGCATGCATCGCGACCGGCCGGAAGCCGCTGCGCTGGCGGTGCTGAAGGCGCCCGACATGCCCTCGATCCTGTTCGAGACTGGCTACATCAACAACCCCGACGACGCGCAGGCGCTGGGATCGAAGCAGGGGCAGCAGGTTCTGGCAGAGGCAGGCGCGAAGGCGATCCGCGCCTATTTCGCAAGGAACCCGGGTGGTTGAGCGGGCTGCACGCGTCGTCCCGGACTTGATCCGGGACCGGTGGCGGTGTTTGGGCGGCCGGACGCGGGCAGCTTCGTGGGCTGTTTACGGCCAGCGGTCCCGGATCACGTCCGGG
>NZ_BAAILP010000140.1:0-8475 GCF_054589055.1 Novosphingobium sp. 11B
GGCCGGGTAACTCACGGTGCAGCCCGGCTCGACCTGTATTCCATCGGAAAGTCCCATGTGGCCGTCGTTAGGGTTCGCATCGTTATCGGCCGAAGGCTATCCGGGATGGCCGTCCCATGCCCTGCCGTGTGTCGCAGGAACGTATGGATGGCGTTTCCGGTAGCGCAGAGACAGTCCGGGTCTTCGATGGACGCGTGGTTTGCGTGATCACGGCTGAAACCGCATCCCGGCCCACGACGCCGACCCGATACACCGAAAGCGGCTTGTACATCACCGCTCGGATGTTGGGGCATATATCCTATTTGGTTATAAATGTCAAGATGTACGGCGCAGGAGGTGCAGCCTGGCCTTGCCGACATCACGCGTGGCGTCGGCTTCGAAGCCCTTGATCGCCACGCTTTCACCCTTACCGGTTTCGAGGCTCACCCAGGTGCCTTCGCCGATCCAGCCGAGCCGCGCCAGCTTGTCCACCGCCACCTGACCCGCGCCGGTATCGTAAGGCGGGTCGAGCAGCACGAGGTCGAGCGGCTCCTTTGCGGTCCCCAGCGACATCACCGAGGAGGCGCGCACGTCGCTGCGCGGCTGCGCCTGCAGGTTGGCGATGTTCTTGCGAATCGCCCGGATCGCGCCTGCATCTTGATCGACGAACAGGCAGTGCGCCGCCCCGCGCGACAGGGCTTCCAGCCCCAGCGCGCCCGAGCCCGCGAACAGGTCCGCCACCTTCAGCCCCTCGAAATCGCCGAGGCGGCTGACCAGCATCGAGAACAGCGTCTCGCGCGTGCGATCGGCGGTAGGGCGGGTGGTGTCGCCCTCGGGCGCAGCCAGCTTGCGGCCGCGCCATTCGCCCGCGATAATCCGCAGGTTTCCGCTCATGCCTGCGTTCTCGTGGGATTCTGGCTCGGCAGGCTCTTGCGGAAGTTTTCGAGGTCGCGCTGCGAGACTTCACCGGCCATGCCCTTGGGCATGTCGCCGAGGCGGAAGGGGCCGTAGGCGGTGCGCAGCAGGCGGCTGACCTGGAGGCCAAGCGCTTCGAGCACGCGGCGCACTTCGCGGTTCTTGCCTTCGGTCAGCGTCATCTCGATCCACTGGTTGCGCCCGGTGCGGCGCTCCATGTTGGCGTCGATCTTGCCGTAGATCACGCCGTCGACCTCGATGCCTTCCATCAGTTGTTCGAGCTGTTCCTGCGTGATGTCGCCGAACGTGCGTGCCCGATACGTGCGCGGCACGCCGGTGGCGGGCAGTTCGAGCTGGCGCTTGAACTCGCCGTCGTTGGTCAGCAGCAGCAGGCCCTCGGTGTTGAGATCGAGGCGGCCGATCGGCATCACGCGGCCGGTGCCTTCGGGCAGGGCGTTGCGCAGCGCGGTATAGATCGTCGGGCGACCGGCGGGATCGCGCTCGGCGGTGATGAGGCCCGACGGCTTGTGGAACAGGAACAGGCGCGTGCCTTCGGCTTCCGCGATCGGATTGCCGTCCACCGCGACGCCGCGCAAGGAGGTGAGCACCGTCGAGGGCGTTTCGATCACCACGTCGTCCAGCGTGACGCGGCCTTCGATGATCAGGCGCTCGACCTCGCGGCGGCTGGCGACGCCGGCGCGGGCGAGCAGTTTGGCCACGCGCTCGCCTTCGCGGGCGGGCAGCGAGGGGTCCTTGGGCGTCGGCGCGGCAGCGCGCGGGGCGGCGCCGGGCTTGAGGTTGGGGCGGGGGCCGGTCGGGCGGGCAGGGCGTGGGCCGCGATCCGAGCCGAATGCGCGATCGTCGCGGCGCGGACGATAGCCGCGTTCGCCGTCGCGGGAATCGGAGCGGGCGCCATCACGTGCAGGTCCGCTGCGATAGGTCGCATCGCGCGATCCGCCGCCTTGCGCACGCTCTGAACGCGGCGTGCCGTCGCGCCCCGGACCACTGCGGTACGAACCGCCACGCGGGGTATCCTCACGCGGACGATCGCCACGCGGGGCGCCGGTACGGGCGCCATCGCGGGCAGCGGCACCGCGCGGACCAGCATCGCGGGAGGCGCCGTCACGCCCACCGTCTCTGGAGCCACGGCGCGGGAATTCATTGCGGAAGTCCTCGCGGCTGCCGATACGGGGGGCTTCACGGCGCCCGCGTCCGCCGCGCGGAGCGTCGCCGCGGGGCGCGTCGGGACCGTCATCGCGGCCGGTGCGGCCACGTGCACTGCCGCTTCCGGCGTTGTAGCGGGGGCCGCCATCACGCGATGCACCGCCGCGCGAAGCGCCGCCACGCGGAGCCGCGCCGAAAGAGGAACCGGAATCGCGGCCACGGCCGGAGCCGCCTGATCTGCCGCCTGAAGACTTGCTGGGAGGTTTGGACATGCGTGGCCCATACCTGTTGATCGCCGCTTCATCCAGCCTTCCCTTACGGATCGCCGCCGCTAAGTTGGCGGCAACCGCAAATGAGGAGACCGGCGTGGACGCCGATACCATCGCAGAGCGTCGCAGCGTCGGGGATTCGATCAAGCCCTATTTCGAGCGGGAGTCGCTCGCCTCGTTCATGCTCGGCCTGTCCTCGGGCTTTCCCTATGCGATGATCGGCGCGACGCTGACCACGCGCCTGGCGCAGGACGGGATCGACAAGAAGACCGTCACCGCCTTCACGCTGGCGTTCCTGGTCTACAATCTCAAGGTGTTCTGGGCCTGGATCGTCGACGGCGTGCACCTGCCGGTGCTGCACCGCATGGGGCAGCGCGTATCGTGGATGCTGGTCTGCGGGCTTGCCGTGATTGCGGCGGTGCTGAACCTCGCACTGGTCGATCCCCGACCCGACACCATCGGCGCGACCGTGCTGGCCGCCGTGCTGGTGGGCGTGGCGGGCGCCAGCTTCGACATCGTCATCGACGCCTACCGCATCGAGACGCTCAAGCCCTACCAGCTCGGCACCGGGTCGGGCATGAGCCAGTACGGCTGGCGCATCGGCTCGGCGGGCGCGGGCGCGCTCGCGCTGGTGCTTTCGGCGCGCTACGGCTGGGGCGTGGGCTATGCGGCATGCGCCATCTTCGCGCTGCCCGCCATGCTCACCGCGCTGGTGCTGGGCGAGCCGGAGCGCCGCAAGGTGGTGGTCGAGAAGAAGGGGCTGGCCGAAGTCTGGTCCTCCATCGCCGGGCCGTTCGGGGAGTTCTTCCGCCGCAACGGCGCGTTCCTGGTGCTGCTGTTCATCCTCGTCCACAAGATCGGCGACACGCTGGCGAACCTGACCTTCCGCCTGCTGTTCGACGACCTCGGCTTCAGCAACGACGAGATCGCGATCTACGACATCGGCCTGGGTTTCTGGGCCTACATGATCGGCGTGTTCATCGGCGGCGTCGCTTATGCGCGCATGGGCCTCAAGCGTTCGGTGATGCTCTCGCTGGTGCTGATGGGCGTTTCCAACCTCAGCTTCGCGGCGCTGGCTGCGGCCGGGCACAGCAACTGGGGCATGGCGGGCGCCATCGGCTTCGAGAACATCGCCTCGGGCTACGGCGGCGTGGTGGTGATCGCCTATTTCTCGGCGCTGTGCGACTTGCGCTACACGGCGGCGCAGTATGCGCTGATCTCGGCCGGAGCGAGTGTGGTGGGGCGGCTTGCTACCGGCACGACGGCGGGCGCGCTGATCGAGGCCATGGGCTACGTGAACTTCTACCTGCTCACCACGGTGGCGTCGCTGCCCGGCATCGCGCTGTTCTGGTGGCTTAGCCGGACAGGGCTCGTCGATCAGGCGCTGGGGTCTGCGGGCGAGGTAGAGTAACAGCAGAAGGCCCACCCCCAACCCCTCCCGCAAGCGGGAGGGGAGCGAGACTTGGCGATTTATCGCCTAGTCGCAGCGGGATGGGATCGCCTTCGCCTCAATCCGGCACTTCGCCGTTGTCCCGCAACACCGCGCCCGCAAGGTAGAGTGAACCCGCGATTAGCACGGCGCGTGGGGCCAGCTTTTCCAGATCGCGCAGTGCCGTCGCCACATCCGGCGCGGAGCAAGTCGGCAGCGACCAGCCTGCGAACGCCTCGGGCGGGTGGCAGTCATGCCCCGGCACCGGCACCAGCGTCACGCTCTCGACCAGCCGGTGCAGCGGATCGAGCAGGGCGGCGGGGTCCTTGCCTTCGATCATGCCGAGGATCACATGCGGCGCCTGCCCCCGCTCGCGCAGGAATGCTTCCAGTGCCAGCCCGGCGTCGCGGTTGTGCCCGCCGTCGAGCCAGACCGGCGTGCCGGGGACGAGCGCGGTCAGCGGCCCGTCGCCCAAGAGCTGCATCCGCGCGGGCCAGCGCGCGGCGCGGATACCCTCGGCAAAGGCGTGAGGATCGATCTTCAGCACATCCTGCGCGCGCAGCATGGCGACGGCGAGGGCGGCGTTGTCCGCCTGGTGCGCGCCGGGCATCTCGGGCAGGGGGAGGGTCAAAGAGCCGTGGCGGTCCTCGAACCAGATGGCGTCGCGGGTGACCTGCGCCTTCCACTCGGCATCGCGCGACTGCAGCGGTACGTCCTCTGAAGCGGCGAGGGATTGCAGGAACGCGGCGACTTCGTGCGGGTAGTTCTGCGTCACCAGCGGCACGTGCGGACGGCGGATGCCCGCCTTCTCGAAGGCGATGCGGGTGAGCGGCTCAGCGGGCGTGCCGTCCTCGGGGGCGAGGAGGAAGCGTTCGTGGTCGATGCCCAGCGTCGCCATGCCGCAGACCAGCGGTGCGGGCAGCACGTTGGTCGCGTCGAACCGGCCGCCGAGGCCGACCTCGATCACGCAGACGTCCGCCGGATGGCGCGCGAAGGCGAGGAAGCTGGCGGCGATCGTCGTCTCGAAGAAGCTGACTTCGAGATCGTGCGCCGCGTCCAGCACTTCGGCCAGCAGGCTGGCGAGTTCGTCGTCGCCGACCAGTTCGCCCGCGATGCGGATGCGTTCGTTGTAGCGCACCAGATGCGGGCTGGTGATCGCGTGGACCTTGTACCCCTGCGCCTCCAGGATCGCGCGCAGGAAGGCGCAGGTCGATCCCTTGCCGTTGGTGCCCGCGACGTGGAACGCGGGCGCGATGCGCAAGTGCGGATCGCCGAGGCGCGCCAGCAGCGTGCGGATCGCCTCAAGCCCGATGCGGCCTTGCGGCAGCGACAGCGCGGCAAGGCGATCGAGCTGGGCCTGTACGGCGGGGGAGTCCGACACGGCGAAGTCTTTCATGGTGTCCTCGACGGCGCCGTGCGCGTGGGGGCTTCGAGAGGCTGTGTCCGACCCTTCGACAAGCTCCGGGTGAGCGGAGGTGGCATAAATCTCCAACCCCGCTCAGGCTGAGCTTGTCGAGGCCCCATGGGCTTGGCTCTATCGAGCGGAATGCACCGCCTCGGCGAGCGATGCGGTGTAGTCCTGCAGCGGCCCCGGAGCGGCATCGCCATGCTGCTTGACGATGTCGATGAAGGCCGAGCCGACGACCACGCCGTCAGCGACCTTGGCGATGGCGGCGGCCTGTTCGGGCGTGCGCACGCCGAAGCCGACCGCGACGGGAATGTCGGTGGCGGCCTTGAGCTTCGCCACCGCGTCCTCGATCGAGCCCTGCGCCGCCTGCTGCATGCCGGTGATGCCCGCGACCGAGACGTAGTAGAGGAAGCCCGAGGAGCCCTCCAGCACCTTGGGCAGGCGTGCGGCGTCGGTGGTCGGGGTGGCGAGGCGGATCAGCGACACGCCTTTTTCGCGCAGCGCCGGGCCGAGGGCGGCGTCTTCCTCGCTGGGGATGTCGACGCAGATCACGCCGTCGACGCCGGCCTTGGCACATTCCTCTGCAAACCACTCGGGGCCGCGGATGGTCATCGGGTTGGCGTAGCCCATCAGCACCAGCGGCACATTGGGGTGACGCTGCCGGAACTCGGCGGCGATGCGGAAGATGTCGGCCGTGCGGGTGCCCTTGGCGAGGCTGCGCAAGTTGGCTTCCTGGATCGCCGGACCGTCCGCCATCGGATCGGTGAAGGGCATGCCCAGCTCGATCACGTCGGCGCCGCCCGCGACGAGCGCGTCGAGGTTCGATGCGGTGTCGCCGTCGCCCCCGGTGATGAAGCAGACGAGCGCGGGGCCTTTGGCGAAAGCGGTTTCGAAGCGGGTCATCAGGAGAACAGCGTCTTTCCGGAATAGCGGAGAATGGCGGCGGTCAGGCCGACGAAAACGGCGAGGTAGGCGAGGCTGACGGCGATGTCGCTCCAGCTTCCTCGAAAGGCGAAGGCCCAGTAATAGCCCGCGCCCGAAAGGTCGAAGGAGCGCACCCGGACGAGGTCGGCGAGGACCTTGATTGCCGGGAACACCGCCATCCAGAGCACGGCGGCGTCGATCAGCGACCGTTGCCACCCGCCCTTTTTCAAAGCTCGACCCCCAGCGCCTCGGCGACGGTGAAGATGTCCTTGTCGCCGCGCCCGGAGACGTTGACGACGAGCAGCTTGTCCGCGTCCAGCTGAGCCGTCAGCTGCGGCAGTGCAGCGAGGGCGTGGGCGCTTTCGAGCGCCGGGATGATGCCCTCCAGCGCGCAGCACAGCTGGAACGCTTCAAGCGCCTCGGTGTCGGTGATCGGCACGTACTTCACGCGGCCCGCCTCGTGCAGCCACGAATGTTCGGGGCCAAGGCCGGGATAGTCCAGACCGGCGCTGATCGAATGGGCCTCGGTGATCTGGCCGTCCTCGTCCTGCAGCAGGTAGGTCTTGTTGCCGTGGAGGATGCCCGGACGCCCGCCCATCAGCGAGGCGGCATGCTGGCCGCTCTCGATGCCGTGACCGGCGGCCTCGATGCCGACCATCGCCACGTCCGCGTCGTCGAGGAAGGGGTGGAACATGCCGATCGCATTCGATCCGCCGCCCACGGCCGCCACCAGCATGTCGGGCAGGCGGCCTTCGGCTTCGAGAATCTGCTCGCGCGTTTCGGTGCCGATCACGCTCTGGAAGTCGCGGACGAGTTCCGGGTACGGGTGCGGACCTGCGGCGGTGCCGATGATGTAGAAGGTGTCGTGGACGTTGGCGACCCAGTGGCGCAGCGCCTCGTTCATCGCGTCCTTGAGCGTTTCCGCGCCGCTGGTGACCGGCACCACTTCGGCGCCGAGCAGCTTCATGCGGAACACGTTGGGCGCCTGGCGCTCGACGTCCTTGGCGCCCATGAAGATCGTGCAGGACAGGCCGAAGCGCGCCGCGACGGTGGCGGTGGCGACGCCGTGCTGGCCCGCGCCGGTCTCGGCGATGATCTTGGTCTTGCCCATGCGCATGGCGAGCAGAACCTGGCCGATGCAGTTGTTGATCTTGTGCGCGCCGGTGTGGTTCAGATCCTCGCGCTTGAAGTAGATCTTCGGGCCTTTGCCCTCGGGCGCGAGCTTTCGGAAATGCTCGGTGATGCGCGGCGCCGGATAGAGCGGGCTGGGGCGGCCGACGAAATTCTTGAGCAGATCGTCGAACTCGGCCTGGAACGCCGGGTCCAGCTTCGCGGCACGGTATTCCTTTTCCAGGTCGAGGATCAGCGGCATCAGCGTCTCGGCGACGTAGCGTCCGCCGAACTGGCCGAAGTGACCCGACTCATCGGGATACGAACGAAGCGAATTGGGGCTCTGAACGGTCATGATCCGGCGCTTGGCAGACCCCCCCGCGCTTGTCCAGACGCCTTGAGGAGAGGGGCCATGTTTGCCCCGGGAACGCCGGAAAACCATGGGTGCCTACAGGGGCTTGGTGATCGCCTGGCGGACATTCAATTGCAAACAATGCAACTGAAAATCGGCAAAAGCACCTAACCGGCATAATCTGCAGTTTTGTGACGTTTTGAACGATTCCAAGAATTTACCGTTCATCTGACTGAAAGGTGATGGGGTCCAGCGGCAGGGCTCCCGACGATAACCCCGATGAGGGTCGGGATCGCAGGAATACTTGGAGTTATATAATATGCGTATTGCACTTGTTTCGCTCGCCGCGGTTGCTGCCGTGGCCGCTGCCACTCCCGCCCTGGCCAACGAGGCTCGCGTCGAAGCACGCGGCGGTGTGATCTGGGACGGTAGCAACAGCGACGCAGTTGCAGGTGTCGCCGCCGGCTACGACTACGACCTGGGCGACAAGCTCTTCGTGGGTGTGCAGGGTTCGGCCGACAAGATCCTGACCGACAACACCCGCGTTTCGTGGGGCGCTGGCGGCCGCATCGGCGTGCAGCCGATCCCGGGCACCAAGGTCTACGCGCTGGCCGACTGGCAGTCGAAGAACTGCAAGTACTGCAACAGCGCCGTGGGCGTCGGTGGCGGCGTCCAGCAGGACGTGGGCTCGCGCTATTACGTGAAGGCCGAATACCAGCACCTGCTGGTCGGCGACAACACCCCCGACGCCGACCGCGGCCTCGTGGGCGTGGGCGTCAAGTTCTGATCCCACGGATCTGATCGCTGCGAAAGCAGTGTAAGCCAGGAAAGGGGCGGTCCGACGGGCCGCCCCTTTCTTCGTCAGGCCTTCGTCATTGCGAGCGTAGCGAAGCAATCCAGGGCAATCTTGAGTCGCCCTGGATTG
>NZ_BAAILP010000141.1:0-667 GCF_054589055.1 Novosphingobium sp. 11B
CGGGGGGCGTCGCTGCCCTGTAGCCCCGCCTCGGCGGGCCGCAACCCGTCCGCTTCGCTACCGGGTCTTCCACTTCGTTGCAGCCCTTCGGGTGCCCCCCGCCTCACCCGGCGGGGCTGTCGGTCCGCTCCTGCCGCCCCCCGCCACCCTGGCGCCGGTCAATGGCGGTTGAGGAAGGGAAGACGACAATGAGCAGGACCGAACGCGGGAGCCTCTATGCAGAGGTCACGGCCAAGATCATCGCCGAACTGGAAGAAGGCCGGTTGCCATGGGTGCAGCCGTGGGATGCCTCGCGCTGTCCATGCGCCATGCCGCACAACGGGGTGACCGGCAGACCCTATTCCGGGATCAACGTGCTGATCCTGTGGGCCGAAGGTGTGAGCGGTGGCTACAGTTCCCAGCGCTGGCTTACCTACCGGCAGGCGGCAGCAGCGGGCGGCAATGTCCGTCGCGGGGAGAAGGGCACGGTCGTGTGTTATGCCGACCGCTTCATTCCCAAGGCCGAAGCCGAGCGGGCATCGAGCGAGGATCGGGACGCACGGACCGTCGCCTTCCTCAAGCGCTTCGTGGTGTTCAACGTCGATCAGTGCGAGGGGCTGGCGGAAGACCTGACGGCATCTGCGATCCTGCCTGATCCGGTCATGGCTATCGCCGAGGCCGACCGCGT
>NZ_BAAILP010000142.1:0-3878 GCF_054589055.1 Novosphingobium sp. 11B
CCTGATCCGGGACCGCTGGCCGTGAACAGCCCATCTTGCGGCGCCGGCAGCGAGGTTGTGCCTAAAGATAGCCACCGGTCCCGGATCAGGTCCGGGACGACGAATGGAGCAGCCGTGTCCAAGTGTCCCTCTCACACCCGGGCCTTTCTGCTGCTCGGCCTTGTGATGCTGTTCTGGGCTGGCAATTCGATCACCGGCCGCGCGGTGCGGGACGACATTCCGCCGTTCACGCTCGCGTTCGGGCGCTGGCTCATCGCGGTGCTGATCCTGCTGCCGTTCGCGGCGCGGCAGGCCTGGGCGGAGCGCGCGGCGATAGTCGCGGGATGGCGCTGGATCGCGGCGCTGGGATTCCTCGGCATCGTCTGCTTCAATTCGTTCGTCTACTCCGGGCTACATCATACGAGCGCGGCCAATGCCCTGCTGCTGCAGGCGTCGATTCCGGCTCTGGTACTGGTGCTCGATCGCATGATCTTCGGAACGCGGGCGGGGGTGCTGCACCAGGCGGGCGTCGCACTGTCCACCATCGGCGTCGTCGCCATCGTGTTCCGGGGGGACGTATCCGCGCTGGCGACATTGCGGCTTGGCATCGGCGATGCGCTGGTGCTGTGCGGCGTCGTGGTATGGGGGCTCTACACCGTGCTCCTGCGCAAGCGGCCGCCGATCGCGCCGGCGAGCTTCCTGCTCATGGTGTTCCTGATCGGCGCGGTGGTCATGGCGCCGCTGGCAGCTTGGGAGGCGGCGCAGGGGCTTACAGTCGCCTGGAGCCCGAAGGTGCTTGCGGCCTTCCTCTACGTCGGCATTTTCCCGTCGGTGCTGGCCTACTTCATCTACAACGCCGCGACCGTGCAATTGGGCGCTGCGCGGGCGGGGCAGGCGATCACGCTGATGCCGCTGTTCGGTGCACTGCTCTCCGCGCTGCTGCTGGGCGAGCGGCTGGAAGGCTACCACTTCCTCGGCATGGCGTTGATCCTTGCGGGGATCGTGCTGTCGGCTGCGGAACTGATGCGCAGGCGTTCCGTCTGAGGCGGCTCAGCCGAGGCGTTGGCGCATCCCTTCCGCCATGCCCGCCAGTGCCTCGCGGCGGGGACGGGCGCGGAGCGCATCGAACATGGTGCGGTAATGCGCGTGCGGCACGAAGGTCGGTCCCTCGCGCACGTTGTCGAGGGCGAGGCGGGCCACTTCGGCCGGGCTTTGCAGGTTGGCGATGCCCTCCATCCCGGCGGTCGCCTCGGTTTCGGTAGCACCCGGGCAGAGCGTCAGCACGTCCACGCCGGTGCCCTGCATCTCTCCCCAGAGCGCCTCGCCCAGCGCCACGACCAGCGCCTTGGTGGCGGAGTATGCGGCCGAGTACGGGCAGCCGATCAGGCCCTCGACCGAGGCGGTGAAGATCAGACCTCCGCTCGCCCGTGCCTTGAGGCGGGGGATCAGTCCGTGGGCCAGCTGCATCGGCGCGTGGCAGTTGACGGTGAGCATCCGCGCCATCGCGGCCGGGTCCTGCGCCTCGAACGAGCCCTTGATGTTGAAGCCGGCATTGCTGACGACGAGGCCGATGTCGGTGCCCTCGGTCGCCTCGAGTATCCGCGCGGGAGTCGCCGGGTCACCGAGGTCCGCACCGAGCACGGTGGTCCGGGTGCCGTGCGAGGACGCCAGCCGCTCCGCCAGCGCGTCGAGCCGGTCGGTCCGGCGCGCGGTGAGGACGAGGTGGAAGCCCCGGTCGGCTAGTTCCTCGGCGAAGGCGAGGCCGATCCCTGAGGAAGCGCCCGTCACCAGCGCGGTGGGGCCGTAAGTCTCGCGGAATCGGTCGGTCATGCTCTGGTCCTCTCAAGGGGAAAGAAGACCCAAGCCTCAGGCCGGTGTCCAGTTTCCCCGGGGCAACATCGCCGGGACGGACCAGCTTCAGGCGACGGTGAGGAACAGCCCCGCCAGCGCTGCGCTCATCAGGTTCGACAGGCTGCCCGCCGCCAGCGCGCGGATGCCCAGCTTCGCGATGATCGGGCGCTGGTTGGGGGCGAGGCCGCCGGTCACCGCCATCTGGATCGCGATCGAGGAGAAGTTGGCGAAGCCGCACAGCGCGAACGTCACCACCGCTACCGTGCGGGGCGAAAGCAGGCCGTCCTTGCCCAGTTCGATGAACGAGACGAATTCGTTGAGCACGATCTTGGTGCCGAACAGGCCGCCTGCGTGCAGCGCCTCGGTCCAGTCGGGGGTCGCCAGCAGGTAGAAGATCGGCGCGAAGATATAGCCCAGCAGCGACTGGAACGTCACCCCCTGGAAGCCGAAGAGCCCCGCCGCCCAGCCGACGAAGCCGTTGGCGAGCGCGATCAGCGCCACGAATGCGAGAACCATCGCGCCCACCGCGACCGCCAGCTTCACGCCGGTCTGCGCGCCCTGCGATGCGGCCATGATGATGTTGGCGGGCTTTTCCTCCTCGTGCTCGACGGCTTCGGGCTCGTCGACGTGGACGCCGGGGAGATGGGTGACGTCGGCGCGGTTCATCGCGGCGGCGGCGGCACCGGCAGGCGGCAGGGTGCTCTCATGGACCTCGGCGTCCGACACGGTGCCGGGCCGCGGATCGGGCATGATCATCTTGGCCATGAAGATGCCGCCCGGTGCCGACATGAAGGCGGCGGCGACGAGGTAGTCGATGCGGATGCCCATCGAGGCATAGGCGGCCAGGATCGTGCCCGCCACGCCTGCCAGGCCCACCGTCATCACGCAGAACAGCTGCGAGGGGTTCAGCGAGGCGAGGTAGGGGCGGATCACCAGCGGCGCCTCGCTCTGGCCCACGAAGATGTTGGAGGCCGCGCAAAGGCTTTCGACCTTGCTGATCCCGGTCACCTTCTCCAGCGCGCCGCCCAGCCAGCGCACCACCAGCGGCATGATCTTCAGGTAGTAGAGGATCGAGATCAGCGAGGCGAAAAAGATGATCACCGGCAGCGCCGCGATGGCGAAGCTGGTGCCGCCGATTTCCGGCGAGGCGAGCGGGCCGAACAGGAAGGTCACGCCTTCATGGGCGTAGCTCAGCAGCCCCTCGACGCCCGAGGCGGCGCCGCGCAGCATGCGGTTGCCGAACGGCACGTAGAGCACCAGCGCGGCAAGGCCCGCCTGCAGCGCGAAGGCCGCGCAGACGACGCGCGGGCGGATCGCCTTGCGGTCGGTCGAGAGCAGGAAGGCTGCCGCCATGATGAGAACGATGCCGATCAGGCTGTAGGCGACATGCATCGAGGCGCTTGGCTCCGGGAGAGGAAGGGGGGAAACAGCCGCCGACCCTAGAGGCGCGAGGGACGCAGGGCTAGAGGGTTTCGCGGCAGGTGTCCCGCAAGGTGACAGGTTTACACGGTTTACACTGTCCAGGGCGAAGAAGGTGTCACCTTGCGACGGGGCAGGGGCGTGATTGGCGCAAATGCGTTAGTGCGGGTGTCACCTTGTGCGTGAAAAGTGTCACCTTGGGGCAGCGATGTGTCACCTTGCAGGGCATCGGGTGTAACCTTGTGGCCGGGGGACGGGCGACGGGAAGAGTACGCGGCGGCGCCCTTGTAGGAAAGTTACCCGGCCTGCCGCTTCATCTCCAGATAGGCTGCCTCGCGCGCTTCGGCGTCCAGCGACAGGAGGTAGCGACTGGCCTCCTTGTAAGTCAGGAAAGGCTTGTCATCCGCGACGACAGGCTCGGTGCGGCCGTTGTAGAGGCGGCGCAGCAGGCGGCGCTGGGGGCGGGTGAGGGCATTGTCTTCGTCTTCGGTCATGGCGAGGCGGCTAGCACGGCGGCTAGACGATAGCGATGACCCCGCCGCATCCTCCCCGTTGCGCAGCGATGGGGAGGGGGACCGCCGACGCAGTCGGTGGTGGAGGGGTCGGAAAGCCCCTCCGTCAGTCGCTGC
>NZ_BAAILP010000142.1:4014-10806 GCF_054589055.1 Novosphingobium sp. 11B
ATTTTCTCCACCGAACCCTAGTCCAACGCCGCTTTGCCCGTTACAGGGAGGCGATGGATCGACCCGTCACTGCGCCTGCGCCCATCATCACCCGCTCGCTTTTCGTCTTCTCGCTGCTCTACGGCGGCCTCGTCGTGCTGGCGGGAGTGCTGGGGACCAAGCTGGCTTCGCTTGGCCACTGGCCGGTGCTGGGCGACCTCGCGGTCGAATCGGGGATCTTCGCGTTCCTGTTGCTGGTGGTGCTCTCCAGCGCCATCGCCGAACTGCACGGACCGGACACCGCCAACAAGCTGGTGCGCTTCGGGTTCATCCCGCTGATCGTCTCGATGCTGCTGCTGACCTTCGTGATCCACGTGGTCCCGCCGGCTGCGTTCTGGGGCGACCAGGAGGCCTATGCTCGCCTGCTGGGGCAGGGCGCGCGGATGCAGTTCGCCGGGCTGATCTCCTACGGCGTGTCGCAGACGCTGAACGTCCTGATCTTCTCGAAGCTGTCGCAAGCTGGCGGCAAGCTGTTGCTGGTGCGCGCGTGGATCGCCTCGATGCTCTCGCAGGTGATCGACACGGTGCTGTTCATCACCATTTCCTTCGTCGGAACCGGCCTGCCGATCGTGCAGATCATGGAGGGCCAGATCATCTCGAAGCTGGTGCTCTCGACGATCATGGTGCCGCCGTTCATCTGGTTCTTCGTGAAGCTGGGCAGGAAACTGGATTCCTGAGCCGATAAACGGCACGATTACGCCGAAAAAATCACGTTAAGCGGGTTCAAAATTGCGCGTGGGGGCGTATTAGCGCCCTCATGTCGAATCCGCACCACCCCGCCCTGCTGGCCAAGGCCGAAACCCTCGTCGATGCGCTGCCCTACATGCAGCGATATGCGGGGCGCACGTTCGTGGTCAAATACGGCGGCCACGCCATGGGCGATCCCGAAAAGGCGGTGGACTTCGCCGAGGACGTGGTGCTGCTGAAGGCGGTGGGCATCAACGTCGTCGTCGTGCACGGCGGCGGGCCGCAGATCGGCGCGATGCTCAAGAAGGTCGGCGTCGAGAGCCAGTTCGTCGATGGCCTGCGCATTACCGACAAGGCGACCGCCGAAGTGGCCGAGATGGTGCTGTCAGGCGCGATCAACAAGGAAATCGTCGGCTGGATCGCCAAGGCCGGCGGCAAGGCCATGGGCGTCTCCGGCAAGGACGGCGGCATGGTCACCGCGCGCAAGGTCTCGCGCACCCGCAAGGACCCCGACAGCCTGATCGAGCAGGTGGTCGATCTCGGCTTCGTGGGCGAGCCCGAACACATCGACACCCGCGTGATCGAGACGATCTCGGGCGCGGGGATGATCCCGGTCATCGCCCCGATCGCGGCCGGACCGGACGGCGGCACCTACAACGTCAACGCCGACACGATGGCGGGCGCCATCGCCGCGGCGCTGGGTGCATCGCGCCTGTTCCTGCTGACCGACGTGCCCGGCGTGCTCGACAAGCAGGGCGAACTGCTGACCGACCTGACCCCCGCCGCGATCGCGGGCCTGAAGGAAGACGGCACCATCTCGGGCGGCATGATCCCCAAGCTGGAGACCTGCATTCACGCGGTCGAGGCGGGTTGCGAGGCGGCCGTCGTCCTTGACGGACGGGTTTCGCATGCCATGTTGCTGGAAATATTCACGCAGGAAGGTGCAGGTACGCTCATCCGGGCGGGCTGAACTACCCTTGCGAGGGGGATCAAGGAACTGAAAGGCGTCTCGAAGCACATGCGCACCAAAGCTGCACTCGCCGTCCTGCTCTCCGGCTCGTTGCTGGCCCTTGCCGCCTGCGGTAAGGCGGGAGAGGACCCGGCCGTGCTCGACAGCGCAAGTGCGGCGGCGGATGCCGGCGATGCCGTGGTCGATGTCGGTCCGGTGGACGGCGCGACGTCCGTGGCCGCGCCTGCCGCAAGCACCCTCGACACCGCCGCCCTGACCGAGCGCCGCGATCCCGAACGACTGCTGCGCTACTACGTCAGTGCCGTGCGCATCGGCGACTGGAACGCCGCGGCTCAGGCCTGGAGCCTCGATGCCGAGATGACGGCGCAAAAGCTGCAGGGCGAATTCGGCGGTGCCAAGCCTCGCCTCGCGGTCGGCAAGGGCGACATGGAAGGCGCGGCGGGCTCGCTCTATTACGAGGCGCCGATCGTCGTGGACTTCGGCGACGGGCGCACCTCGAAGCGCGGGACCATCGTTCTGCGCCGCGTGAACGACGTGCCGGGCGCCAGCGGCAGCCAGCTCAACTGGCGGATCGAGCGGACTTCGACGCTTACGCAGTAATATTGCCCACCCCGTCCGGCTAAGCCGCTGCGCGGCCAAGCCTTCCGGCCCTCCCGCAAGCGGGAGGGCAAGGCGCAGGTCTCTCATTCCCCTCCCGCTTGCGGGAGGGGGCAGGGGTGGGCTTTAACCGCTTACGACCCTTGCCCACCGGCCACCCGCTCGGCTATCAGCGCGCGCAGAACCATGCCGCATGTGCGAACGTGCTGTCCCAACGTCATTCTAGGAGCCGGCCTTGCTGTTCCTCACCATTTTCCAGATCGTCAGCTACCTGATCGACATCATCGTCTTCGTGGTGATCGTGCAGTTCGTGCTCGGGCTGCTGATCGCGTTCAACGTGGTCAACATGCACAACCAGTTCGTGTCGGCGGTCTATACCGCGCTGAACGCGATCCTCGAGCCGCTGCTGCGGCCGATCCGCAAGATCATGCCCAACACCGGCGCGATCGACTTCTCGCCGATGGTGCTGATCATCGGTCTCAAGATCCTGCAGATCATCTTCCACAACCTTGCCATGGCGGGCTACTGATGAGCCAGGTCATCGACGGAAAGGCCTTCGCCGAGGGCCTGCGCGCCCGCGTCGGCACCGCTGCGGTGGGCTTCGAGGCGAAAAGCGGCCGCAAGGCGGGTCTCGCCGTGGTGCTGGTGGGCGAGGACCCGGCCAGCCAAGTCTACGTGCGCAACAAGGGCAAGCAGACGCTTGCGGCGGGCATGAACAGCTTCGAGCACAAGCTGCCCGCAGGCACGTCCGAAGCGGATCTGCTGGCCGTGGTCGAGCAGCTCAACAATGACCCGGCGGTGGACGGCATCCTCGTCCAGCTGCCGCTGCCCGCGCACATGAACGAGCAGAAGGTCATCGCCACGATCAACCCGGACAAGGACGTCGACGGCTTCCATGTCGTCAACGTCGGCCGTCTGGCGACCGGCCTGTCAGGCTTCGTGCCCTGCACGCCGCTGGGCTGCGTGATGCTGCTGAAGGACCGGCTGGGTTCGCTCTCGGGCCTCGACGCGGTGGTGATCGGGCGCTCCAACATCGTCGGCAAGCCGATGGCGCAGCTGCTGATCGCGGAAAGCTGCACCGTCACTGTCGCGCACAGCCGCACCAAAGATCTGCCCGAGGTGGTGCGCCGCGCCGACATCGTGGTGGCGGCGGTCGGCCGTCCCGAGATGGTCAAGGGCGACTGGCTCAAGCCCGGCGCGACTGTGATCGACGTGGGCATCAACCGCGTTCCCGGCGCCGAGGAAGGCAAGACGAAGCTCGTCGGCGACGTCGATTTCGCCTCGGCCGCCGAAGTCGCGGGAGCGATCACGCCGGTTCCGGGCGGGGTCGGGCCGATGACCATCGCGGTACTGCTGCGCAACACCATCGTCGCCGCGCACCGCAATGCCGGGCTCGCCTTCGACGAGACTGCCCTTTGAAGCGGATCGCGCTCGGTCTGGCGCTGGTAGCGGTTTTCGCTGCGTCAGCCCAGACCGATGCGCGGCCCAAGCGCCGCCTCCCGCCCGGTACGGGAACGGCCAACCCCAGCGCCCTCGTTGCCGAGGAGATCGCCTTCGCCCGGCTCGCGCGCGAGAAGGGTCAGTGGAAGGCGTTCCGCGAATTCGCGGACGATACCGCGATTATGTTCGTGCCGCAGGAAGTGCAGGCGCAGGACTGGCTGAAGAAGCAGGCCGATCCCGCCGCTCCCGTGCAGTGGGAGCCGCATCAGGTCTGGATGAGCTGCGACGGCACGCTCGGCGTAACCAAGGGCGCCTGGCAGCGCCCGGACGGCTCGGTCGGCTGGTACACCACGATCTGGCAGCGGCAGAAGAAGGGCGAGTATCGCTGGGTGCTCGACCACGGCGACACCCTGCCGAGCGCTTTGCCGGAACCCGACATGCTCACCGCGCGGGTTGCGAAATGCGGCCGCCGCCCCGACGCGCCGCCGCCGGGTACGCCGCCTGCGGACGCGCGCACTTTCACCGGCGGCAACTCGCTCGACGGCACCTTGCGCTGGCACGTCACGGTCATGAGCGCCAACGATGCCCGCACCGTCAGCGTACAACTGTGGAATGGTACGCAATTCGACACGATCGTAGAGGACAAGGTGACGCCGCAAGGTTAGGGTAGGGCGGATGTACGAGCTTTTCCTCAGCGCCTTCGTCACGCTCTTCGTCGTCATCGACCCGCCGGGCTGCGCGCCCATCTACGCCGGGCTCTCCGCCGGGGCGAGCCGCGCGCAGGCAATCTCCATGGCGACCCGCGCCTGCGTGATCGCGGCGATCATCCTCGTGGTCTTCGCGCTGTTCGGCAAGACGCTGCTGAACGCCCTGCACATCGAACTCGACGCCTTCCGCATCGCCGGTGGCATCATGCTGTTCATGATCGCCATCGACATGGTCTTCGAGAAGCGCACCCAGCGGCGCGAGGAGCGGGCCGAGAAGATCATCGCCCACAACGCCGCCACGCCCGAGATCGAGGACGTCTCCGTCTTCCCGATGGCGATGCCGATGCTGGCGGGGCCGGGCTCGATCGCGACGATGATGCTGCTGACCAGCCGCGCGCACGGCACCGAGCAGACGCTGACGATCCTGGGCGCGATGATCGCTGTGATGCTGCTCGCCTTCGCCGCGCTTGCCGCTGCCGGGCCGCTGATGAAGGTGCTGGGCGACAAGGTCGAGGCGGTGATCACCCGCCTGCTGGGCGTGCTGCTGGCGGCGCTGGCGGCGCAGTATGTGATCGACGGGGTCAAGGCGACGCTGCTTTCTGCATGACCGGGGGCGTGATCCAGACCGCCGCCGTCTACCTCCTCGCCGCACTGGCCGAGATCGGTGGCTGCTTCGCGTTCTGGGGCTGGTTGCGGATGGGCAAGCCGGTCTGGTGGCTGGTGCCGGGCTGCGTCTCGCTGGTGATCTTCGCCTGGCTGCTGACGCTGGTGGACACCTCGCAGGCGGGCCGGGCCTATGCGGCTTACGGCGGCATCTACATCACCTCGGCGCTGCTGTGGCTATGGCTGGTCGAGGGCGTGCGACCGGACCGCTGGGACATGGGCGGCGCGCTGCTCTGCCTTGCCGGGGCGGCGGTGATCCTGCTGGGGCCGCATAAGGGCTGAGGCCCCATTCATCGCCCCCGCGCCTTGCCGCTTGGGTGGCGGCCTCTACTCTCGCGTCAAATCACAAAACGACGGAGAAGGCTGCATGACCGGCGGGCTGGAATTCAGCTACCTCTACGATTTCCGCAATCCGGCCCCGTGGGGCCGCCCGCCCGAAGCGCTCTACGCCGAAATCCTCGACGTGGTTGCGGAAACCGAAGCGCTGGGCTTCGACGGCGCTTTCGTGCCCGAGCACCATCTCGCCGAGGACGGCTACATGTCCTCGCCGCTGGTGGCGCTCGCCGCGATGGCTGCACGCACGCGGCGGATGCGGCTGGGCACCGGCATCGCGCTTGCCCCTCTCTACGAGCCGCTGCGGTTCGCGCAGGACTGCGCGGTGCTCGACAGTCTGTCCGGCGGACGGCTGCAACTGGGGCTCGCGATCGGCTATCGTGCGCGGGAGTACGCGGCGCACGGGCTGGATTTCACCAAGCGCGGCGCCCGGTTCGACGAATTCCTGGAGATCGTGCGCCGCCTTTGGTCCGGCGAGACGGTAGACTTCGAAGGCCGCTTCTTCACTCTTCACGGCGCCAAGGCCGGGCCGCTCTCAAGCCGGGGGCATATCCCGCTCTACATCGGCGGCTTCGCGCCCAAGGCGATGGAGCGGGTTGCGCGGCACGGCGATGGCTACTTCGGCAATCCCGAGATCTGGCCGCTCTACCGCGAGAAACTGGAAGCGGCGGGCAAGGACCCAGCCGATGCACGCATCTGGATACAGGGCCTGATGCTGGTCGTCGCCGAGGACAAGGCGGCGGCGCTGGAGGAACTGGCGCCCCATTTCCACCACGTCAACAACAGTTACGGCGCCTGGATGAACGAGGATAGGGCGATTGGCCTGGACGGTCCGACGATCCAGCCGATGAGCCTCGATGCCTTCAAGGCCAGCGGCATCCTGCAGATCCTGACCCCGTCCGAGGCGGTCGCCTACTTCCACCGCCTGCTGGAAAAGGCCCCGGTCGAGCAATTCACGATGATGATGCCGCCCGGCCTTCCGGCGGAGCGCTTCCTCGCTTATGCGGGGCTCTTCGCGCGGGAGGTGCTCCCGCATTTCCAGTGAGGGCTTGCGTGATCGAGGATGCGGAGAAGGACGGCGAGCGCCGGGGCGGGTCGCCGCAGTCGGTCACCCGGGTCATTCGCCTGCTCGAAGCCCTTTGCGTCAGCAGCGAGCCGGTGTCGCTGGCCGATCTCAGCCGCCGTCTGAAGACGCCCAAGAGCAGCCTTGCGGCACTGCTGCGCGGGTTGGCGGACGAAGACCTCGTCGTCGCGACCGAAGGGGCGTGGCGGCTTGGTTCGGGCGCTTTCGGCCTCGGCAGCGCGCTGACCGAGGCGCGGCGGCGGCTGCAAAGCTCCGACCTCGTGCGCGACGGG